>CAKAOY010000060.1 GCA_916710115.1 uncultured Bergeyella sp. | reverse complement strand
TTTTGCAATATTCTAGAAAATAAATATGGTAAAAAACCCATAATATACACCTACTTTCATTTCTACAAAAATAACCTTAACGAAGATTTTAGCGAATACCCAACTTGGATTGCCAACTACAACGATGTACCTACACCTTTGAACTCAGAAAGATGGAATTTATGGCAATTCACAGAAAAGGGCTTTGTAAATGGTATTAATACGAAAATTGATATCAATATATTCAATGGCGATGTTGAAGATTTACAAAAAATGACCTTAAACTAACAATTAATCATTTAAAAAATGCTCTGTTTGCAATAGTTTTAATATATTTGTCTCAACTTTTGAAAAAAATAACGAATGTCGGTAAACACATACATCAAAGAACAGAATTTTAGTAAAAACAACCCTAAAATAATGAATGCTTGGGCATTTTATGATTGGGCAAACTCGGTCTATTCGTTGGTAATAACATCTACTATTTTTCCGATTTATTACACAATTCTCACTACTCATTTCAACAAAAAGGTATTCGTCCCAGAAATTGGTGAGGAGAAGGAAGTTCCCGTGAGATACCTCATTAATATTTTTGGACAAAACTACGAACCTGATGCCATACTGAGTTTTTCATATGCTTTATCGTTCTTGTTTGTAGTTTTATTATCGCCTTTTTTATCTTCATTGGCAGATACTATTGGCAATAAAAAATCCTTTTTGCAGTTTTTCTGTTACCTAGGAGCCACTTCGTGTATGGGTTTGGCTATGTTCACAGGTATGGATAATATCTTTTTAGGACTTTTGTTCAGTACGACGGCAAGTATTGGATTTTGGGGAAGCTTAGTTTTTTACAACTCATTTTTGCCAGACATTGCGACACCTGACCGACAAGATGCTCTCTCAGCTAAGGGATTCATTTATGGATATGTTGGTTCGGTGATATTACTTATTATTTGCCTAATTTTGATACAAGGAATCACTGCTGATATTAACATTCGAAAAACTCTAATCCGAGTTTCATTCCTCATTACAGGAGCGTGGTGGTTTGGTTTTTCTCAATACTGTTTCAAGCATCTACCTCAGTTTGGCAATATCAAAAATCATCTTCCGAAAGATTTAATTTTATTGAATTACAAAAATATTTTTAATAATCTAAAAAAAGACGGCGGATTTATTAAAGTTTTGGTTCATAATATTCGTTTTTATTTTGATATTGCTAACCGTAGCAATAAGGAACTAATCAAGGTAGGACGCCATCTATTCCAAGACAGAAATTTAAAGTATTATCTATCCTCATTCTTCTTTTATTCAGTAGGTATGCAAACTATTTTCTTGATGGCAACTCCATTTGGAAGTACGGTGGTTTTCCCAAGAGAAAATGACAAATATAAACTAATCATCACCATATTACTCATCCAAATTATTGCAATTTTTGGGGCCTTTATTTTCTCAAAATTATCCAAACGGATTGGAAACAAAAATGTTATCAACACTGCTATTATTATATGGGCGGGGTGCTGTGCCTCTGCATTTATGTTAAATAAAGAAAATCCTAATCTTCAATTACAATTCTATATTCTAGCAGGATTCATCGGTTTGGTAATGGGAGGTTTGCAGGCAATATCTCGTTCTACATATTCTAAACTTTTACCTGAAAACTCTGAGGAGAACACTATTTTTTTCAGTTTTTATGATGTCTTGGAAAAAATAGCCATCGTCTTCGGAATGCTAATTTTCAGTGGATTTATCCAAAAATTCGGAAATATGCAATATGCCTTTATCGCAATGTCTGTTTTTTTTATAATAGGGCTAATATTCAATATTTTGGTAAAGAAAAAGGATTAATACAAATAAATATCTTATGAATAAAGTAAAATTTTCATTAATTGCTCTCTCTTTTGGAGCAAGCCTATTTGCGCAAGACAATTTGGTAAATAGCCTAAAAAACAATCATTCTGAGAACCCAGATTTTAAGTTCACTATCATTAAAGAAAATGGTGCTACCTCCGTAAAAGACCAAGGCTCATCAGGGACTTGCTGGAGTTACTCCGGAAACTCTTTCTTAGAATCTGAAATGATTAGAATGGGAAAACAACCCATAGATTTAGCAGAAATATTCACAGCTAGAATGTCTTATCACGACAAAGCTAAACTCTATGTTTTAAATAACGGAACAGGAATCACTTGGGGAGAAGGTGGGGCTCTACACGATGTTATCAATATGTTCCGAAAATATGGGATTGTGCCACAAGAGACCTATACAGGGCTTGTTAATGGACAAACGCGTAATAATTTTGCCGAAATGAGCGAAGTTATCAAAGAAATGCTCAATGTCTACGCAAAAAATCCAAGCAAAAAACTATCTGCTAATTGGCTTGATAATATAGACTCAATGCTTGATGCCTATTTAGGGAAAATTCCTGAAACCTTCACTTATAACAATAAAAAATACACACCAAAAACCTTTGCAAAGGAAGTTGTAGGTATCAATCCTGATGATTATGTGGAAATATCTTCTTACAAAGATTATCCTTATTACAAACCTTTCGTATTACCTGTACCAGACAATTGGAGCCACGATAGAGTTTGGAATGTCCCAATGGAAGAACTCACCACAATTATAGACTATGCTATTAAAAACGGCTATACCGTAGGTTGGGCTACCGATGTATCAGAACCTTATTTCTCCTACAAAAACGGAATAGCATATGTCCCTAATATTAACCTCAATAACATTGATGCCGAAACGAAAGCCAACCTATTCAATGGACCAAAACCTGATAAAGTGATTACGGAAGATATGAGGCAAGATGCCCTAAACAATCTCACTACGACAGACGATCACGGAATGCAAATCACTGGACTCGCAAAAGACCAAACAGGAAAAGAATACTATATCGTGAAAAACTCTTGGGGCTCTACAAACGACTACAAAGGGTATCTATATGCTACCAAACCTTATGTCCAATTCAAATCCACAGCTATCCTCGTTCATAAAGATGGTATCCCAAAAGATATCCTCAAAAAACTAAAAGTAAGCAATAGCCCAAGCCTACAATAACACCAATAAAATCCTACAATCATACCAATTTGTAGGATTTTTATTTATGTACCCAAATTTCTAATTAAAAAAAATTTAACTATCTTTGCCCACCTAAAATAATAATATGCAGAACCCTTTGTTTTATGCCAAAATTTTACTTTTTGGAGAATACGGAATCATTGAAAACTCTCAAGGTCTCACTCTTCCGTATAGTTTCTACAAAGGGACTCTAAAATTTTCTAACTTGAACGATGATTTTGAAAAAAAATCCAACCAAAATCTATTACAATATGCTCAATACCTTCAATCATTGGATTTACCAGAAAATTTCAAAATCAATACTGAAAATCTAATAAGAGATATCAATAACGGACTTTTTTTTGATTCTAACATTCCACAAGGCTATGGTATTGGTAGCTCAGGAGCGTTGGTAGCTGCTATTTTTGAAAAATATTCTATCACCAAAAAAAGCTCTGAAACCATATCTAAAGAAGATTTAAAAGAATTAAAAAGTATTTTCGGTATCTTAGAAAGTTATTTTCATGGCAAAAGCTCGGGGATTGACCCACTTATTTGCTATATGAACCTCCCTATTTTGATAGAAAACCGCGAAAATATGGATAAAGTCACTATTCCCAAGGAAACACAAGGTAAGGGAGCTATTTTTTTGATTGATTCTGGTATGATTGGAGAAACAGGTCCCATGGTACAAATTTTCTTTGAAAAAATGAAAACAGAGGGCTTCCGAAAAGCCCTAAAAGAGGAATTCATAAGATACAACAACGCTTGTATAGATACCTTTCTAAAAAAAGATTTTAACCCATTCTTCAAAAATCTAAAAAAGCTATCCATCTGGGCTTATGAGCATTTTAAACCAATGATACCTAAAAGTATCTATAAAATTTGGAAAAAAGGACTTGACACCAATATCTATTATCTCAAACTATGTGGTAGCGGTGGTGGGGGATATATTTTAGGATTCACTCAAGATTATGAAAAAACCGAAAAAATGCTCAGTGAATTTCATAAAGAAATTATTTATAGATTCTAAACCAGATACATAAATAAACCTTCAAAAATAACAAAAAGACTAACCTATAAAAGCTAGCCTTATATTAATATATTTACTACGAAAAATTACTTTTTCAAGAATGCATCTACATCATCTGCATTCATTACTTGCTCTTCAAAAACATAAGCTCCTGTTTTAGGAGATTTTACCATTTTTACTACTTTAGTCATTTTTTTAGATTGACCACTTTGTAGGGTTGCTACTACTTTCTTTGCCATTGTAAAAAATCTTTTTTTAGTATAATATTACTACTTAATTTCTTTATGAACTGTATATTTTTTCAATACAGGATTGTATTTTTTCAACTCCAATCTATCAGTAGTGTTCTTTTTGTTTTTAGTAGTGATATATCTGCTCATTCCTGGCAGACCGCTTTCTTTATGTTCAGTACATTCCAAAATAACCTGTACTCTATTTCCTTTCTTTGCCATTTTCTAAATTATTTAGCTAAATCTTTTTCAGTGATAAATCCATTTCTCTTAGCTCTCTCAAGAGCCTCCTCAACTCCAAGTTTGTTGATTACTCTCAACCCGTGAGCAGATACTTTCAGAGTAACATATCTATCCTCATCTGCTCTGTAAAATTTCTTTTCTAACAAGTTAATTTCAAATTTTCTCTTAGTCTTGTTATTAGCATGAGACACATGGTTCCCAACCATTGCTCTTTTTCCTGTTATTTGGCAAATTCTTGACATATCTTGATGTTTCTTATTTACTTATTAAACATTTGAGAACGCAAAATAAAGATTTTTTTTTGACATAGACAAACTTTTCAACTATTATTATAGCAATAAAAAAATATAATTATACTTTAATCATTGATTATCAATAAATTAACTATATTTAAAAAACTTATCCACATTCTTACATTTCATAATTTTAGTCCCTATCCATACAGCAAAAGTATTCAAAAGTACATCATCAACATCAAAAACTCCTAATCTACTGATATATTGCAGAAACTCTACTATAATAATCCCAACAAGAAAATCCATCAGTAATTTTCTTTCATTACTCTGATATTTACGAAAAATACACGATAAAAAACCAAATGGCACGAACATTATAAAATTCCCACCCAAATTAGTAATTACACTATAATAATTTCTAAAAAACAATTGGTTTTTCAAAAAATTATATGTAGAACAAATAGGGACAAACCTAAAAATATGATTTTCCATAGGCACTCTCCCAAATCCAAAAAACATCAGATACAATAAAAATAAAGAATACGGAATAATTAATATTTTGTATATTTTTTGTAAAATCATTTTGCAAAATTATTATTTTTGCAGATATGAAATACTTGTTTTTATCACTTATATCTGCTATTTTATTGAGTATATCGTGGCCGACTTATGGTGTGGCCTATTTTATATTCGTAGCGCTTGTTCCCTTATTGATGATGGAGCATCATATTACTCACTTTTCAAAAATAAAAAGAAAATCACTCTTTATTTTTTGGCTTTCGTATTTATGCTTTATGATTTGGAATATTATCACTACAGGATGGCTCTATGGTGCAAAAAATCCCGATGGAAGTCACTCTATGATGGCTGTTTTATTCCCCGTTCTCGTCAATTCCCTACTCTATTCTATCGTATTTATTTTGTATCATCATTATAAAAAAATACAAGGAACTTATTGGGGGCTGGCGTTCTTTATCGCTATTTGGCTTAGCTTTGAGAAGTTTCATCTCGATTGGGAGTTTTCTTGGCCTTGGCTTAATTTAGGAAATGTATTTGCCGACAATCCAAAAATTATACAGTGGTACGATACACTAGGGGTGTCGGGTGGTAGCTTGTGGATTTTGTTAGTTAATATCCTAATTTTCTATACAATACGAACTTGGGAAGCAGGCCGAAAAAAAGCCAACCTTATAAAAAACTGCTCTATCGTGGCATTACTATTGATTATTCCCATAATTATATCATATTATAAATATAGATATTTCAATGAAAAATCCATCGGAGAAACTTCTGTATTAATGTTACAGCCTGACCTTGACCCCTATACCGAAAAATATCAAATGGATAGCTTGAGCATCGCCAAAGAACTTCTATCCCTAACAAAACTACCTGATTCTGTTAAGATAGACTACTACCTCGCACCAGAAACAGCTTTTGGTAACTCCTTCTCTGAAAAAGGCTTTCAAAATAGTTTAATTATTAATAATATTCGTAATCTTTTAACTCAAAAACAAGCCGTATTTGTGGGAGGTATCTCATCTCACCAATTTTTCTACGATAAAAATATAGCTCCCGCTAATGCCTATCAAATACAAGGTACCGAAGTCTGGGTGGAAAACTTTAATTCAGCTGTGCAAATCACACCTAATAAAGAAATACAAACATATCACAAAGGAAAACTCGTTCCAGGAGTAGAGATTTTTCCATATATCCAAATATTAAAACCCATCTTGGGAGATGCTATGCTCAATTTTGGAGGAACAATTTCTTCTTTGGGAACCGACAAAACAAGAAAAGTTTTCAAAAATCCATACAATAAATCAGTAATCGCCCCTATCATTTGCTATGAAAGTATTTATGGCGAATTCGTAACAGAATATGTAAGAAATGGAGCCAATTTCTTGGGTATAATGACCAACGATTCTTGGTGGGGAAGAACTCAAGGACATCAGCAACTATTAGCCTACGCACGACTTAGAGCCATAGAAAACCGCAGAGAGGTTGTCCGCTCTGCAAATTCGGGTATCTCTGCCCATATTAATGCATTGGGGGAGATTGAACAAGCAACTCTATACGGCGACCAAACGAAACTTTATGCCAAAGTGAAACTCTACGAAGGCAAATCCACCTACACACGGATTGGGGATTTGGTATATCGTATAGCAATTTTCACACTCGGTTTTCTCCTCTTTTATACTGCTTTTGAGAT
>CAKAOY010000059.1 GCA_916710115.1 uncultured Bergeyella sp. | reverse complement strand
GACCGCTGGTTAGCACTATTGGATATTCTTCATCTGGTTCCTCCGTAGGTGTGATATAAGGGGTAGGATTAAAGTGCGCCTTACCATCATTAGTTTTGAATTTTCTATCTTCCCAAAGTCTCGGAGTACCTGGATGGTCGAGGTCTGGACAAGGCCAAAATACTCCCATATTTTTCTCTACCTTCTCATAAGTAATACCGTAATAATCAGCATAAGAATTTTTGGAAATATGTCTCAACTCATTAAATATATCCTCCGAGCAAGTATAATTAAATTTATCCTCTTGGCCTAATCTCCTTGCTAACTCCTTGAATATTTCGAGGTCTCTCATTGCTTTTCCTGGTGGATTTACAGCACCTGTAATACGCACTACACGACCTTCTGAAGTAGTAGTAGTTCCTTCCTCTTCTTCTTGCAAAGAACCTGCTAATATAATATCAGCATGTCTCAATGTTTCCGAAAGGAAAAAATCTATACCTGCATAAAACTCTAATTTTTCTAATGCACTCCTTACATAGTGATTGTTCGGAAGAGATACAAGTGGATTAAAACAAATAGATAATAGTCCCTTAATCTCTCCTCTATTGATAGCATCTATAATTTCATAAGCACTAAGCCCCTTTCTTGGTAGTTCGGACTCTGGGATACCCCAAAAATCAGCTACTATTTTTCTATGTTCTGGATTTTCAATATCTCTGTTACCTGGTAACTGATCACACTTATGCCCATGTTCTCTTCCCCCTTGTCCATTTCCTTGACCCGTGATAGTTCCATAACCACAATAAGGTTTTCCGATTCTACCTGTAGCCAATACTAAATTAATACAACTCAATACATTCTGAACTCCCTTTCTGTGTTGTTCTATCCCACGGGCATGCATTAGGAATGAAGTTTTTGCTTTCCCCCACATCTCTGCCGCCTTATAGATTAAGTCTGCTGGTACCCCTGTAATCTTTTCTCCCCACTCTAAAGTGCAGTGTTCCACTTCCTTAATAGTCTCTTCCCAACCCGAAGTATAATTATCAATAAAATCATGATCTAACCAATCATTATCAATCAATACTTTCAACATCGTATTAGTTAAGGCTGTATCTGTTCCTGGTCTTACTGGCAGGTGTAAATCTGCTGTTCTAGCAATAGGGATTTGTCTTGGGTCTATTACAATTATTTTTGCTCCATTATCTCTCGCTTCCCAAATTCTATAAGTAAGCACTGGAAAACATTCTGAGACGTTCGCTCCAGTAATAATAATCACCTCTGCATGAGCCAAATCTGCCCAAGAGTTAGAAGATCTATCCATACCGAAAGCTTTCTTATTGGCAGCTCCTGCGCTCACCATGCAAAGACGCCCGTTATAGTCTAGGTTTGCTGTTTTTAGTGCCACACGAGCAAATTTCCCTACTGTGTAACTTTTCTCAGTAGATAACGATACTCCTGAAAGCATTGCAAAAGCATTTCTTCCATATTTTTCTTGGATTCTTCTGATTTCTTTTACAACAACATCAAAAGCCTCATCCCATTCTATTGGAACAAACCCTACACCCTCTACCCTCTTCATCGGAGTGAGTAATCTATCTGGGTGATTATCTTGCATATATCTCTGAACACCTTTCGGACAAAGTCTCCCTTCATTGAATGGGAACTCTTTCCAAGGCTCAAAGCCTACTACTTTCTTATCTTTTACTTTTAGCTTGATACCACACTGCAAACCACAAAAGCAACAATGCGTTTTTACAAGTTCATCTGGATTCTGTGGATTATTTCTTATTGTCCCTGTATTAGGATAATGTTTATGCGGACCAAATTTTTCAATAATATCATCTGCTGGTATTGGTAATTTTGCCATATCTCTTTTTATCTTTATTAAAATTACGACTAAGCATAATTTTATGTTAATTATTTTTAATCTCTTCCTCTATATTTTTTCTATCCGAAGAAGCTTCCTGCTTCTTTTCTTGCCTTCAAGTGTGCCTTAGCAAGCATACATCTCTTACCTTCTGGACTATATTCTAAATAGCTCATTCCTTCTTCATTCTCCAATTTGAATCCCATTTCCTTGGTTATTTCTTTCAAATCTGAAATATGCAATTTAGAAGTGTATTCTTGTCCCGTATGTGGGCATACTTGCATACCTTGCTTTTTACCCTCTATTCTATATATATTTGCTCCTACTTGTGCAGGTCTTTGGAAAATATGGAAAAACTTACCAAAAGGTATCCACATCAAAAACATTGCTACTGTAATAGCGTGAGTAATAGCCATAAACTGAGACATTTTACCTTCTAAGAAAGTATAATCAAACCAAATACCTAATCCCGTAACAGATACTATTACCAACAAAAATAATGGTAACCAATCCCTCTCAAACCACTGAGATGCCAATTGCCCCTCATCTACGAAACGGCGGTGCATCATTATTAAGCAACCCACAATCACCATTATTGCCGTCCAAACCAAAACATGGAACAAAATCAAAGCTAATACTGTGTGTAGCTCAAATTTCATCACCGTAATACCCCAAAAATGAGTCTCATAAATGGATGTAGAACCCTCCTCCAAGGTAAAGTGCATCCAACCGAAAGTAAGCCCAAAGGTTACCGCAAAAGAAATTAAACATCCCGTAGCTAATAAGAAATGTCCTAACCATCTCATTTTTCCACGAGGAAAAATGAACTTTTGAAGTAAAATATTCTTAAAGGACAATTTCCCCATCTCTCGGGTATAAGTCCAAAAATCTTTACTAAATACATACTCCCAAGTCCTATCCCAATATTTCCTTGTGGGTGGGCGTTGCAACCAAATTGTATGACGATATGCCAAGCCAAAAGTCATCGCTATCGTCCCAAAAAAGTAAATAATCAAGGCTGCATCATAATTCTGCAAATTCACTGACCCTACCAAAGTCAAAACAATTACCCCCAAGGTCCATAAACAGGCATTCCTAAATGCTTTCTTATTAATGTTCTTTAAAAATATATCAAACATAATTTTGCTTTATTTATAAGTTTAAAATTCTCTTGATTTGCAAAATTAATATTTTTTATTTGTAAATAATCTTCACACCACTGCTATTTAAAATTATTCTAAAACACAAAATTATATATTTTTTTGATTTTCAATATATTAAATACAAACATATGATATTTATCATATATTTTAGTACCATAATTTATAATGAAAAATTTCATCAAAATATCTTTTCGAAAAAAATCGTCTCTTTTTTCATTTTCGTATGATAATATTTTAGTAAATTAGCAGAAAAATTCATTCTATGCAAAAAACAATTGATTACATTCATCAGAATAAAGACAGATTCGTAGAAGAGTTGTTTGATATACTTAGAATACCTTCTATTTCAGCTGATTCTACCTACAAAAATGATGTATTAAAATGTGCTAATGTAGTGGCAGAATATCTAAAAAAAGCAGGGGCCGACAATGTAGAAGTATGTCCTACAAAAGGAAATCCTATTGTATATGGAGATAAAATTATCAGTTCCGAACTACCAACCGTATTAATCTATGGCCACTACGATGTGCAACCACCAGACCCACTAGAACTTTGGAACAAACCACCTTTTGAACCATACATTGCTAAAACAGATTTGCATCCCGAAGGAGCGATTTTTGCTCGTGGGTCTGCGGATGACAAAGGGCAATTCTTTATGCATCTAAAAGCCTTTGAAGCAATGATGGCTACGGATACTCTGCCTTGTAATGTAAAATTTATCATTGAAGGAGAAGAAGAAATTGGTTCCGTGAGTCTAGGTGATTTCACTAAAGAAAATAAAGAACGATTGGCCTGCGATTGTATCTTAATCTCCGATACAAGTCTATATTCTATGGAACAACCTACAGTAACCACTGGTTTGAGAGGGCTCAGCTATGTAGAAGTAGAGATTGAAGGACCAAATCGCGATTTACACTCAGGGCTATATGGTGGGGCTGTTCCTAACCCTATCCACACCCTAAGCAGAATGATTGCTCAGCTAATTGATGAAAATGGGCACATAACAATTGATGGTTTTTACGACAATGTAGAGGTAGTTTCTTTGGAAGAAAGAGCCGAAATGAATAAACTAAAAGACGATGCCGAGGCCTACAAAAAATCCATCGGACTACAAGGTTTAGAAGGTGAAAAAGACTATACAACACTCGAAAGAACCTCCATACGCCCTACTTTGGACTGCAATGGCATTTGGGGAGGATACATTGGCGAAGGTGCAAAAACCGTAATTCCATCTAAGGCCTATGCCAAAATCTCAATGAGACTCGTGCCTTACCAAACACCCGAAGAAATTACAGAAAAATTCACCCAATATTTCAAAAAAATTGCACCTGATAATGTAAAAGTTGTAGTAAATCCTCATCACGGAGGGATGCCGTATGTACTCCCAATCGATACGAAGGAATTCCAATCTGCAAAAAAAGCTATGGAAACAGCCTTCGGTCGAGAAGTATTGCCATTCCGTAGCGGAGGTAGTATCCCAATCACTGCGATGTTTGAGCAGGTACTTGGTTCCAAATGTGTTCTTATGGGATTTGGTTTAGCATCCGATGCTATCCACTCACCAAATGAGCATTATGGAGTATCTAACTTCTTTAAAGGTATAGAAAGTATCCCTCTTTTCTTTGAGCATTACTCAAAATAGTTTATATTTATAACCAATGAAAAACTTTGTTAATTATTTAATAAAGTTTTTCATTATTTTATACTAACACAATATCCCTTGCCTATACAAATGAAACTCTATCAGCAAAAAATACAAACACCTCTGGGGACTATGGTCGCTTGTGCTAATGAAAACGGCCTATGTTTATTTGATTTTGAAGATACAAAAAATTTAGACAAGGAGCTCCTCCAAGTATCTGAGAAACTACAAAGTACTATTTACGAAGAGGAAAATACCATCTTAAAACTACTAAAAACACAAATTACAGAATATTTCAATGGTCAGAGGGAATCTTTCTCTGTGCCATTAATACTCATCGGAACCAAATTCCAAAGGGAAGTTTGGCAAACCTTACTAAAAATCCCCTATGGAAATACCATTTCTTACCTACACGAAGCCACACTGATGGGTAAGCCAAAATCGGTGCGAGCCGTAGCCAATGCCAACGGGCGAAACAAAATCCCTATACTAATCCCCTGCCACCGAGTGATAGGAGCCAATAAAACCCTCACAGGATACAGCGGAGGTATTTGGAGAAAAGAATTCTTAATCAATTTAGAGAAAAACTCCTCTACATTATCATTGACAAAGGGTTAAAAAATGAAAAAACAGATAGACATCGTAGTTCCTTGTTACAACGAAGAAGGAAACATAAAAAGACTCCATCAAGAAATAGACAATATATTCCGCGAGCAATTGCCACAATACGACTATTCCATTATTTTCGTGAATGATGGCAGTTCTGATGGTTCGCTATACATACTCCAAAAAATGAGTCATGAATATATCAACATCAAATATCTATCTTTTTCAAGAAATTTTGGACATCAAATTGCCGTAAAAGCAGGTATGGACAAGACTCTTGGAGATGCCGTGATTTCTATGGATTGTGATTTGCAACACCCTCCAAATCTCATACCTACTCTCGTCCAACATTGGGAAGCTGGAAATGAAGTCGTGGCCACCATAAGGCAAGACACCAAGAGTATCAGCACTCAAAAACAACAATCATCTCATTTATTCTACAAATTTCTGAATCTATTATCAGATATTGAAATAAAAGATGGTACAGCGGATTTCCGCCTTTTGGACAAAAAAGTAATTGCCGTAATTCGTACTATGAACGAAAACGAGCCATTCCTGAGAGGTATTATTCCATGGGTTGGTTTTCAGCAAATATATATTCCGTATGTCGCACAAGAGAGATTCTCTGGACAAACAAAATATACGATGAAGAAAATGATAAACTTAGCCTTAGCAGGCATTACAGCTTTCAGTGTAAAACCATTGTATATAGCCGTATTTTTGGGGTTTATATTCTCAGCTCTATCATTATTATACATACCCTATGTATGTTATGCATTCATCAGCAGAACAGAAATATCTGGCTGGGCCTCTTTAATTATGACCATCGTATTCTTTGGTGGGCTAAACCTCATCATTTTGGGAATTATTGGCATCTATATCGGTAAGATTTTCAAACAAACCAAAGAACGGCCGAGCTACATCATCAGTGAAGAAAAATTATAAATTTGAAGTTTTAAAAAATAAAAAATGATATATCTAAGTTTTGATATTGAAGAATTTGATATGCCGAAGGAATATGGCTACGAGATACCATTTGATAGACAAATATCTATCTCGCGAGAAGGACTATTAAGTATTTTGGATTTATTAAAAAAATACAATGCTAAAGCTACATTCTTCTCTACCGTAACTTTTGCCCAACAAGTTCCCGACATTATACAGAGACTTTTGAACGAAGGCCACGAACTTGCATCCCACACCTACTACCACTCAGAATTCGAGATTTCTCATCTAAAAAAGAGCAAAAATGCCTTAGAAGAACAATTCGGTGTGGAGATAAAAGGGCTGAGAATGCCAAGAATGGCCGAGGTATCCGCAGAAGAAGTAGCCAAAGCAGGATATGTATATAACTCATCCATCAACCCAACACTATTGCCTGGACGATACAACAAACTCAGCAGCCCCAAAACCATCTTTCAAGAAGGAAATTTGTGGCAAATTCCCACAGCTGTGAGTTGCTTCCGAATACCCCTTTTTTGGTTATCATTCCATAATTTTCCAATGTGGATTTATCAATTTTTATTATCCCAATGCATCAAGGATACAAAGTATGCCACGCTATATTTTCACCCTTGGGAATTTACAGACCTACATCAAAAAGAGTTTAATTTCCCATCATATGTAATGAAAAATACCGGTAATAAAATGATTGCTCGATTTGAAAAATTACTTCAATTCATTAATAAAAAGCAATGGAAAACAGGACTATATAAAGACCTTATCCCCGAATAATAACAAAAAAGGCTATCAAATTTGATAGCCTTTTTTATCTAAA
>CAKAOY010000058.1 GCA_916710115.1 uncultured Bergeyella sp. | reverse complement strand
CAATAGTCGCCAACCGCTGTCCATAAACACCAATTAAGGTAAAAAACATACCACACACCATAATAACCAATAAAGTAAGTGGTATAACATATCTTACCAAGCTAGAAAGTAAAGCTACAAATATAAAAGATATTATCGTAAAAATCATAGCATTACGCCTGCGAACAAAAGGACCTGGCATATCCGTAAGTCCTACAAAGCTCGTAGCTAATGGAAACAAAAAATACTCTTTGAGTATACCAAAATATGCTAAAATAACGGCTGGAATAACACAAGAAAGTGTAAGACGAACCCCTGAATAAATATACTGTCCTGTAACAAATTTGCGAAACTCTCGTCTATAATTCATTCTACAAAGATAATAAATACAACAAAAAAGCCAAGAATAAAATCCTTGACTTTTAAAAATTTTATAAAAAGATGTATCTCTCCCTACAAATGTATAACGCTACTCTCCCCATTTATATCAGATTTCAATCTTGTTTCGTAATCTTCTTTGATTTCCTCCTCACTTACTCCAAATTCGTTAGCTGCATCTTTTAGTAATCTATCTTCATAATTAAAATCAGTATAGATATGTATTGGAATTTTCACATCATACTCTCTGATTTGTGGTATGGTATTATATGGTAAGTCCGAAGGTTTTTTACCATAATGCCCCAAAATCACCCTCAAATCAAAATCAACATAAGATTTATTCACCGTAAAGAATCCTTTCACCCCTATTCTCTCTTTGATTAATTTAGAAGTTGGTGCTGTACTACCTGCAGGTACTTTGAAATACAAATCCTCTGGATCTGTATCTCTGTATCTGTAACTAAATGCTTCTGTTGGTAACTTAACATTCGGTTCATTTTTATTCGCTCTGATATTTTCCGCAAGGAAGAAGTGCTGATGATGCTCACCCGCTTCGCCTGAATAGGCTTTCACTCGCTCTCCCTTATCATTATAATAAATGATTTCTAACCCTGTAAGAGCAATAGATGATAAATCATCCCCTCTCCAACGAATAGCTTTTGGATTATCTTTGGACGGAACTAATTTCCCATCTTTGTATTCAAAAACATATCGTTGGACAACCTTTAAATATTTAAGACCTGGATACTCTGGTGTTCCGTGGAAATATCCGTGAGAATGTCCTTCAATGAATCTAAATTCCACTTTACTCCACTCTTCCTCTTCGTGTTCATGGTTATGGTCTTCGTTATTCACAATTTGAGTAGTTTGCGTATCTTCCTCATTATTTCTGCAAGAATATAAAGCTACAATAGTTAGCAAAAAAAGGAATATTTTTCTTAAATTATTCATTATAAATACTTTTATTAATTAAACTTTTTTATTTTTCAATTCTTATTGGTAAGGTCATTGCAATATCTGGTACCATAACAATGGTAGGTATCTCATTATACTTTCTCACCTTTCCGTTATCTTGTAATTTATTTTTTCTGAGAAAATGTGCCAAACGGACTAACATTTTATAATCCTGTGTTTCTACATCTGTTTTCACACTGAATACACCTTTTAGGCCGATAGGGTCTATCTCAGTTGGATTATCCGTATCCCATGTTCTCAATCTAATCGACGCCCCATCTTTTAAGCTTTTATTTTCTGGGTCCGTATCCTGATACTCATAGGTTACCACTCTGTCCATAGCTTTAGCTTGTTCTTTTCTCTTGTTCTCACTAGTTTGATATTCTCCTTGGAACATCTCAAAAAAATGCTGATGTATCGGTGCCATTTCTTTTGATACAAACTCGCTATTGATTCTTCTACCATTCACAAAATACACTATTTCAAAATGATATTTTCCACCCGCTTTCCAAACAAATGGAGCTTCATCATCATATACAACACCATTAGGTGTAAGTACTCCGACCTTTTTATGTTGCTGATTGGTAGACAAATCCGTCATTATCAATTCAATCTTATTAGGCATCTCGTGGCCTCTATCTTTCGTTTCGTCGGTAGGTACCGCAGGAGAATCTCCATCTCTCCCACAAGATTGGACGATAAAAGCCAATACCAAAAAAGTCATAAAAAAACTTAAAATCTTTTTCATTTTTTCTTATTAAAAATTAAATTCTGTTTTAAATTGAATATCCATTCCTTTTCCGTGGATAAAATACCTTAATCTGTCTGTGTAATTTTTATAAAGTTGATTGGTAAGATTTTCTACTCCTAAATAAAAATTAACACTTCTTTTCGTATCAATCTTCCATTCTGAGGCTATTTTCACTCCAAAAAGATGGTAACTACTCGGAGAATCAGCAACCAAATCAAGCCTTGCATCAAATCTATTTTGCTTAGCATAGTACTGATGTTCCAACTTAATATACGCCTTCTCAAAGACTGAGTTTGGAATATTCCATTTAATGCTCTGATTAAGATTAAACGGCGGAATCTGCGGAAGATATCCCCCAGTTTTCCTATCATTCGCATATACCAACGAAAGATTAGATTGATAAGACAAATTCCTCGTTATAGGTAGACTTATAGACAAATCCCCTCCTCGGAAAAACGCATCTGTTTGTACAAATTGAAACGCTGCCGACGGCCCCGAAAACAAATCTATATACAACCTATCCCCATTGTCATGGTAGAGTGGAATATTATAAATAAAATTCTCAATCGGTTGAACAAACACCGACAAATCCGCCGAAAATTGTGGATTCTTATAAGTTATCTTATTTACAAACTTCAATCCTCGCTCTGACTTCATCTGCTCATCTCCTATGTAATAAATCGGTATTCCATGCTGTTTTCCATTGATATACAACTCATAAGGCTCGGGATTTCTCCATGCATAACCAATATGTGCCGTATATTCCAAATTTTTTAAAAATTCGTAATGAACTCCTGCCGAATACGAAAAACTTGAAAAATTCTTCTTACTCCCATATAGCTCTCCAAAGGCATTATACCCAAGAGAATTGATATTACGAAAGTCAAACCTTCCACCAAGCTCTGCTAACCATTTCTCTTTTTTAAGTTCAACAATGAAAAATGAAGCGTAGTTATTCATCACATAATTAGGAATTGTAGGCACTACACCTGTCCCCGAAATATTGATATTTTCTTTCCGCAAATAGCTCATTCCCAGCTGAAACTCTATATCTTTAAAAAAATGATTCTTCCAAAGAGCTTCTCCGAAATGAGATGTCAGTTTCATATCTTGGGTAGGAATCCTCGTCCTGTCCATTCTCCGAATATCAAACTCCCGTCTGTGGTTATTTTGATAATTATAAATAAGACTTACTTGGTTAAAATCTCCAAGACGAAACTCCGTCTCCGATTTTACGAAATGATGCCACACATTATGCTTCGGGGCTGTTATCTTATAGGTAAAACCCTCGTATTCCGTAGGGCGACCATACTCTAAACGAGCCTCAAAATCATAACGACTAGTAGTAGCAGCTCCATAGAAAATCCCTAAATCTGAGCGATATCCACTATAATACAACTTAGATTGAAAATTCTCCCTTCGGTAGCCCAATTCCGCAGAATAGTTTAGCTCTCGGCTTCCCGTATTATTCACATAATAATCTCGTGTCTTATAGTCTCCCGAATACTGAGTATTTGCCTGTAATCTCCATGCCCAATATCTACCTAAACCACGCTCTATATACACGCCACTCGATATTTTCCCAGAATTAGAATTTCCAGAAAGCACCGCCGAACCCGACAATTCTTTCCCAAAACGAAGTGGCTTGGGAGATAATAAAATCACACCACCTAAAGCTCCTGCCCCATATCTTACCCCCTGAGCACCCTTTACAATACTGATATTCTGCGGTACCCCAAGACTGATTTCGGGAGCATGGTCATCCGACCAATCTTGGCTCTCTAATTTTATTCCATTATTAAGAATTAGTATCCTATTATTTGCCAATCCCTCTATCACAGGCTTTGCCACAGTTGCTCCTACTTGCCGAAGAGATATACCAGCTTCTTTTTCAAGTAGTTCCGCGAGGTTATGCCCTGAATTTTCTATTAAATTTTCCTTAGAAATTTTTAAGACATTATCTACTACCGCCATTTGTTTCTTAATAACGATAGTATCCAACTTCTTGGAGGTGACATTTTGTGCAATAGCCAACTGAGCAACTACACAAAAAGTACCTACAATGGTTAATTTTCGCATTAATGATTTTTTTACAAAAAGTGAAAAAAAAAGATTGAATCATTATCCACCAGAATTTTTGGATAATCTGCTATATTTCTTGAGTTTAAAATAACTTTAAATAAAATATAAAATACACATCAAAGAGTACATACACCCTCCTTCTAAAAAAATGTATCACCTCATCTTTAATAAGTTATTTTCCTTAAGAAATAAATTTTAAATTGCCACAGGTGGAGCTCGTGACTGCTGTAGAGTAATTATTCTCTCCGAAAATAAGATTTTACATATTGTGTTACGACTGATTATTTCCTTCGGTTGTAGCGCAATATCAACCTTTTCAGGTAAAAGAAAAAAATGATTTATAGTAACAAAAAATCCGCAATCACAACCGTGGTATTCCACTTTAATATGTGCTTGATGATTGCAATTTTTATCACTGCACTTATTATCTATGACCAATTCGTCCTGCGTATGAGTATGCTCTAAATGATGACGCAAATACAAAGCTCCCCCTGATATATTCAGCACAAAGATGAACACCATCAGAGGTAAAATAATAACTTTAATATTTTTCAGTATCTTCATCATAAAAGTTAATGCAAATATATATATTTTTTTTTGCAAAACAATAATTTTTAGCAATCTTCTTCACATAAGATATATGGATAAAATCAAATTAAAAAAATATTTTATGATTTTTTAATCTTATTTACATAATTTTCTAATGGTTTAGGAAAGGATTTTTGGATAGCCTCTTCGTGAGTAATAAGCACAAACTGCTCTCGGTCTGCAAAAAACTGAAATTCATTAGGACATTCTACAATAACTCTGTAAATATCTATACCTAAATTAAGATGTGTTAATTTATGATTCACTTGGTGATGCTCTACAATATTAGATTGCCATTTTTTAGGAATTTTAGTTGGGAATTCATTTAGATTTTTCCAAATGGAATCTGTTCCTCGTCTACGAATAAGAAATTTATTTTGATTTTCTACAAAATAATAAGTTAGATTCTGATTTTTCTGTTTCGTCTTTTTATTTTTAACTGGAAACTCTTGTTGCTTACCCACTGAAAACGCTAAACAATCCTCTCGAACGGGACATTCCCCACAATGCGGTTTGGGCTTACACACCTCTGCTCCCATATCCATTATAGCTTGATTAAAATCACCTGCTTTACCTTTTGGCATAATTTTCAGTGCCAAAGTAGCGAAATAATCAAACGATTTTGATTGAGAAATGTCAAAATCATCAGCAAAAAGACGAGACAACACTCTGTAAAAATTACCATCAACTGCAGGATAATCTTCATCAAAACAAATACTCGCAATAGCAGCAGCTGTATATTTACCAATCCCACTAAGCTTCAAAATCTCTTGATATTCACTTGGGAACTCTCCATTGAATTTTTCTATTATTTGTTTAGATGCCTTATGAATATTCAATGCTCGGGAATAATACCCAAGACCTTTCCAATACAACATAACCTCCTCAATATCAACACTTGCAAGCGACTCTACATTTGGAAATCGCTCTATAAAATTAACATAATGCCCAAGTCCCTGCTGGATACGAGTTTGTTGAAAAACAATTTCCGAAATCCATATTTTGTATGGATTTTTAGTCATTCTGAAAGGTAAAATCCTACCATTTTTATGGTACCAATCTAAAATTTTATTACCAATATTAAGAAAATCAGCGTTTTGTTTGTTTGTTTCCAAAAAAAAGTTTTATATTTGCAGTCCAAAGTTAAAAATAAAATCAGGAAATGACAAAAGCAGAATTGGTAGCTTCAATTTCAAACAGATTGGGCACAGACAAGAATGACACCCAAAGGGTTGTAGAAGCTTTTATGCAAGAGGTTAAGGCTTCTCTATATGAAGGAGAAAATGTTTATTTAAGAGGTTTTGGTTCTTTCGTAATCAAAGCAAGAGCTGCAAAAACAGGAAGGAATATTTCTAAAAATGTAGCAATCGATATCCCTGCCCACAATATTCCATCATTTAAACCTGCAAAAACTTTTGTAGATAGAGTAAAATCAAAGGTAAAATAATTGTTTAACATATAAAAAATATTAAGTTATGCCAAGCGGAAAAAAAAGAAAGAGACATAAGGTAGCAACTCACAAGAGAAAAAAAAGAAGAAGAGCTAATAGACATAAGAAAAAATAGTTTTTCGGAAAAATTAGGACTTAGGCTAAGGCATATTTTATCTTAACCTAAGTCTTTTTTAACTTAAATCTCAACCATAAAAATTTGAGCAATGAAGAAAGAATTAATAGTATCAAATGAAAACGGACATATAAAAATTGCTCTCTTGGAAGACGGAAGATTATTTGAACTTCACGAAGAGCATCAAGAAAATAAGTTCGTGGTAGGAGATTTATTTTTAGGAAAAATAAGAAAACTTGCACCAAACCTTAATTCGGCATTTGTAAATATTGGACTTGGGAAAGATGCCTTTTTACACTATCAAGATTTAGGACCAGACTATCTAAGTTTCAGGAAATATGTGAATGATACTTTACAGAAAAAGCAAACATCGGGAAGTCTGAAAAATTTTGAAATACAAAACCAAATAGACAAAAATGGTATCGTAGAGAAAGTTTTGACAAAAGACGATACTGTACTTATACAAATTACTAAAGAACCAATCTCTACCAAAGGCCCAAGAATATCCACACAAATATCTATCACAGGGCGTTTTATGGTGCTTATACCTTTTGACAACAAGGTATCTGTATCCCGAAAAATAAAAAATTCGGAGGAAAAAACGCGCCTACGAACACTTATTGAAAGTATCCGACCAGAAGGATTTGGGGTAATCATAAGAACAGTTGCTGAAAACAAAAAAGTAGCCGAGCTTCATAATGATATGAATGCTCTTATTCAAAAATGGGAAGAGGCGTTTAAGAATATACAAACTCTAAAAAACCCTTGCAAAGTATTAAGCGAAGACGATAGAGCATCATCTAT
>CAKAOY010000057.1 GCA_916710115.1 uncultured Bergeyella sp. | reverse complement strand
TAAAATGCGAAGAGGCAGGTGTGGATGCTATCGTAGCAGAGGGCTTTGAGGCTGGTGGCCACAATGGGAGAGATGAGACTACTACGCTGTGTCTTATTCCTAATGTTAAAAAACATATCTCTAAACCACTCTTGGCAGCAGGTGGAATTGCTCTTGGTTCGCAGATGAGGGCTGTGATGTGTTTAGGTGCTGAGGGGGTTCAGATAGGCTCGCGTTTTGCTGCTACAAAAGAAGCCTACGCCCACGAACTTTGGAAAGAAAAAATAACTCAACTTCAAGAAGGTGATACTTTATTGACATTGAAAGAATTAGCCCCTACGAGGTTAGTTAGAAATGATTTTTTCTATCAAATAGAAAAGTTATACCAAAATGGTAGAAATCCGCAAGAGTTAGATGCTCTCTTGGGGAAAGGAAGAGCTAAAAAAGGTATGTTGGAAGGAAACCTTGATGAGGGGGAATTGGAAATTGGACAAGTGTCAGCACTCATTGACGAGGTTCTTTCTGTATCGAAAGTTTTTGAAAATCTTTTGGCAGAGTTTGAGGCCTCAAAAGAAATTTATTTTTAGAATAATCTTTTGTAAGAGGATGTTTTTTTAAAATCTTTTTGGCAGACAGTGATTTTTTATTAATTTTACTCCGAAAAATGAAATTATATGAAAAAACCACTCGTCTTATTACTCACAGCATTGAGTATAGGCTCTTCAGCACAGGTAATAATTTCTGGTAAAGTGTTGAATAACAGAAATAAACCATTAGAAGGTGTTAATGTTTTTTTAAAAGGGACGATAGATGGCTCTACCACCGATGAAAATGGCGTTTTTTCTTTTGAGACGGAACAAAATGGAGAAACTATCCTTCTGATGAAACATATACAGATGGAGGATTTGCAAGTGTCTATTAACCTGAAAAAGGAAAATAAAAATTTGATTTACAAGATGATACCCCTCCGTTCCGAGATAGAGGAAGTTGTAATCACTGCGGGAAATTTTAGTGCTGGTGATAAGAAAAAAGCAACCGTAATGACTACAATGGATGTGGATACTACTGCTGGAACCGACGGTGATATTACAGGGACCCTACGAACTTTGCCTGGAACACAGCAAATCGGTGAAAATGGAGGATTATTCGTCCGTGGAGGTAGTGGTGATGAAGCAAAAATAACGATTGATGGATTAGATATACCGAATCCTTTCTATGCAGGAGTGCCAGATGTAGCTCAGCGGAATAGATTTTCACCACATTTATTTAAGGGTATCGTGTTTAATACAGGAGGGTATTCTTCTGAGTATGGAGGTGCTTTGTCGTCAATTTTAAATTTAGAAACAAAAGACCACCCCAGTAAGCCCTCTTCCGTAGTGGCTTTAATTCCCTATGGAGGGCAGTTTGGTAAGGATTTTTTAGGAAAAAATGAAGATATATCAGGCGGATTTGATGTCGGATACTTCAATTTTCAGCCATATTATACTCTCATTCCTCAAAATGTAGAATGGTTAAAAGCACCTGAAAGTATAATGCTATCTGGAACTTTCCGAAAGGATACTGAAGGTAAAGGAATGCTAAAATGGTATGGCTATGGTAATGCCCAACGACAGGCTATCAACCAACCAAATGTAGAAGAATATGGTAAAAAATATCCTTTTGATAGTAAAAATATCAATGCTGTATCGGTGCTTACCTACACGAGAAATATTTTTGATAAGTGGAAATTATATGCTGGCTATGGTTATAATCTTAACCAAGATCAAATTATACAATATTCTGGAAATCATAGAGAAACTACAGAACAGTATCAGTTCCGAGTGAGTCTTGCGGGAAATATTTTCCCATGGTTGAAATTCTATACAGGAACAGAAAATTATTTGTTCAGGTTAGGTAAAAAAGATTTGAATAATTATAAAACGAACATTTGGAAAAATGTATCTACGGCAGTTTGGGCAGAAACAGATATTCAGTTAGGTAGAAAATTAATTCTAAGACCGGGAGTTCGTATTGATTATAATCAAAATATAGATAAATATACTCTCCAGAAGAGGTTTTCATTAGCATATAAAACTGGGAGGTATCACCAACTTAATCTCTCAGCAGGAGAATATTCTCAACAGCCGAATGCGATAGATTATTTAAAAAATAAATATTTGGGCTATATTAAGGCAAATCATTATATCGCTAATTTTCAGTATATTAATCAGAAAAAAATCTTCCGTTTAGAGGCTTATTATAAAGATTATAAAAATCTATTAAATATCAATCAACCAACCCAAATGATGGACAATAGAGGTTTCGGATATGCTCGTGGGATTGATATTTTTTGGCGAGATTCCAAGACTTTTCGAGGTTTTGATTATTGGCTTTCCTATACCTATCTCGATACGAAAAGGAAATATCTTAACTACCCAACGGAGGTTATGCCTTCTTTTGCAACTCCACATACGGGGCATATTGTTTTGAAATATTTCTTTGAGAGAATAGGCCTTTTTGTCGGTGGTTCATATTCTATAGCTAGTGGTAGGCCGTATTATAATCCTAATAATCCTGAGTTTATGGGAGATAGAACACCGGCTTATCAAAATGCAAATTTTAATATTGCTTTGTTGAGAAAATGGAAGAAAACCTTTAATACTTTTGTTTTTGCAATAAATAATATAGGTGGTAATCAGCAAATTTTTAATTATAGATATTCTCAAAATGGTGGCTACCAAATGCCTATCACATTGCCTTACAAACGTTCTATAATGTTAGGGTGGTTCATTAGCATTGGAGAGGATAGGTCGAGTGAGGTCTTAGAGCAGTTGCCTTAAAGTTTCGTTAAAATAACAATTTTAAGGTAATTTACGAAAAGACTTATTCTATCAGAATAAAAAAAATTGTATTTTTGCCCAATGTTTAGCAAAATTATATATTTATCAATTGGTCTTTCATTCGTTGGTTGTACTCAGCAGACGCTACCTAAACCCTATGGAGAACTTCGCTTAGAGTATCCAGGGCCTCATTATAGGCGTTTTGAGAGTCCTTGTGGTTATCAGTTTGAGTATTCTGATTTCGCAAGAGTAGAGCCAGCAAAGGGTGCATGTTGGTATTATATCAACTATCCAAAGATGAAGGCAAAGGTTTTTCTAACCTATTTCCCGATAAAAAATGATTTTGATTTGCATATCAAAGAAGCTGAAAAAATGGTCTATGAGCATACAATAAAGGCTTCGGCAATCGAGACTAAAAGTTTTGAGTATCCTGAAAAACGAGTTTTCGGAAATTTTTATGAATTGAAGGGCTACTCGGCATCTAATATTCAGTTTTATGTAACCGATAGCACGCGACATTTCGTAACGGCAAATTTATATTTCAATACTCGTCCGAAGCCTGATTCTCTCGCTCCTGCTATAGATTATATTAAAAGAGATATGATAAGGATGCTGGATACTTTCCAATGGAAAGATAAAGAATTAAAAAATAAAAAATAACATATAAATAATGAAATTGTTAGTTGTAGGGTCTATGGCCTATGATGCTATTGAGACTCCGTTTGGCAAAACAGATAAGATTTTGGGAGGGGCAGCCACTTATATCGGGATTTCGGCATCAGTTTTGGGTTCCGAGACAGCATTGGTGTCTGTCGTGGGAGGAGATTTTCGTCAAGATTATTTAGATATGCTTACCAAAAGAAATATCAATATAGATGGTGTAGAGGTGAAAGAAGATGGCAAGTCTTTCTTTTGGAGTGGGAAGTATCATAATGACCTTAATAGCCGAGATACTCTTATTACAGAGGTGAATGTATTAGCGGAATTTGAACCAAAAGTACCCGAACATTCGAAAGATGCAGAGATACTTCTTTTGGGAAATCTGGCTCCGAGTGTACAACTTTCTGTTCTGGAACAAATGAAAATACGACCAAAATTAGTAGTTCTTGATACAATGAATTTTTGGATGGATACCGCTTGGGACGAACTGATGCAAGTGATAGCTCATACCGATGTTATTACGATTAATGACGACGAAGCAAGACAACTTTCTAAGGAATATTCTTTGGTGAGAGCAGCCCAAAAAATCCACGAAATGGGACCTAAGTATGTTATAATTAAGAAAGGAGAACACGGAGCTTTGTTGTTCTATAAGGGAGAAATTTTTGCAGTTCCGGCACTTCCTTTAGAGGAGGTTTTTGACCCTACGGGAGCAGGAGATACCTTTGCAGGAGGATTCGTGGCACACCTTGCAAAGACTGGTGATTTGAGTTTTAAAAATATGAAATCAGCAATTATTATCGGTTCAGCGATGGCATCTTTCACGGTGGAAAAATTCGGAACAGAGAGATTAGAGGAAATCAATAAGAAGGATTTGACAGAAAGAATCAATGAATTTAAAAAATTAACATCGTTTGATGTTTATTTATAAAATAATCAATGAAAATTTATTTTCTTATTAAATAATAAAAAAATGATAAAAAAAATAAGAATATTATCTTTATTAGTTGCTATTTTCGTAGGTAGCCATATATCAGCACAACTCAAAAAAGGAGCCTTAGTTGATGGCATAACAGCCGTAATAGGCAATGAAATTGTCTTAGAATCGGATATAGATGAGCAAATGAACTATGCCAAGCAACAAGGAATAAAGGTGGATAATAAGTGTGAGTTTTTGGGAAATTTGGTGAGTAATAAACTTATTATCTACCAAGCTAAGAAGGATACCCTTATTAATATTAGAAAAGAAGCTATTGAACAGCAAGTTGAGGGAAAATATTCCGAAATCTTATCCCAATTTCCAGATGAAAAAACGATGGTGAAAATGTATGGTTTCCGTACGCCTTACGAGATGAAAAATGCTATCAAAAAAATTGATACGGATAACCAATATCGCCAGGAAAAGTATGGACGAATTGTAGCGGGAATAGATATCACTCCGAATGAAGTTACCGACTTTTATAATATGTATAAGTTTGAACTTCCAGAGGTGAAAGATGAAGTGAGACTAGCAAGGATAATGATTTATCCAAAATTGAAAGATTCTCATAAACAAGAAATTATAGATAAATTAAAAAAGATAAAAAAACAGATTGAAGGAGGAGAGAGTTTTGAAAAAATGGCGACAATCTACTCCGAAGACCCAGGCTCGGCTTCAAAAGGAGGACTGTACAAGAATATTGCAAAAGGCCAGATGGTGAAGAGTTTTGAGGCAACGGCACTCAATTTGCAGGAAGGAGAAATATCTGACCCCATAGAGTCTGAGTTTGGTTATCACATCATTCAATTAGCGAAAAAATCAGGGAAAAATTACGATGCAAGGCATATCTTAATATCTGCAGAACCTACACGAGAGGAAATTGCTGAAGCAAAAAAAGAATTAGATAGCATACGAACCTTGATAAAAGATGGAAAAATGACTTTCAAGGAGGCGAGTTTTAGATTTTCTGATGATAAATCTACGAAATTTAATTCAGGGATAATAACCATTCAGGGAGAAGATAGATTGGAGAAATATGACCTCCCAGCTACCCTCGGCTATCAAATTGCGGGACTGAATAAAGGCGATATGACAGATGTTTTTGAAGATGAAAATAATAAAAGAAAAACCCTAAATATTGTATTAATAAATGATATAATACCTGCCCATCAGTTGGATATTAATACCGATTACGAGAGGATTAAAACAATGGCTCTCAATAAAAAACAGAGTGAAGTGGTAGATAAATGGGTGAAGGAACAGTTGCCAAATGTTTTTATGTCCATTAACAAGAGATATAAAGATTGCGACTTGGCAGATTGGCAGAAAAAAGCTATTGAAAAATAAAAACCATAAAACTCCTATTCGGGAGTTTTATTTTTAATACAATTTATTATGAAGAAAGAAATTAATATCTCATATGAGCAACTAACCTATGAGCAACTAACAGCGGAAGAACAAAAACTCTATCAAGAGGCTTTGGTAGTTCGTGAGAAGGCGTATGCTCCATATTCTAATTATTTGGTGGGCTGTGCCTTGATGCTGGAAAGTGGCAAAATAGTAACAGGAAACAATCAAGAAAACGCAGCGTATCCATCAGGCTTGTGTGCTGAGCGGACAGCTATTTATTGGGCGTCAGCAAATCATCATGAGGAGAAAATTACCAAGATATTCGTCATCGGAGCTCCAAAAGATACCGAAAACGCACCGCCTACGCCACCTTGTGGCTCGTGCAGACAATCAATTTTAGAATACGAATTTTTGCAAAAAACACCGATAGAGGTTTATTTTACCTCTGTGGGTGGAGTTATCATCAAGGTGAGGGCTATCAAGGATTTGTTGCCGTTTTCGTTTGATTCCACATTTTTATAAAATATGGATAGATTTTGAAAGGATTTTTTAACATTGACATTAAATAATATAATATATGTTTTCACGAATTGCAGTCCATAGGATTGGTAATAAAATCAATAATGAGGAACTTGTTTTATCCCGAGAAGTATTGGAAATATCTGATGAGATGAAAGAAATTTTGTCGGAATATTTTTTGAAGCAATTTAAATCAGAGGAGCAATTTCATTTTTATAGTGATACCTATTTATCTGAAAATGTAGTACATACATCTGTTTCTAATATTTTTGAAAATCCAGAAAATCTTTTTCAAGAGAGCGAAAATCTTGCGAAACATCTCTATGATATTTGCGAAAATCCACGAGTGCAGGGAGGGGAATTATTTGTAGTGTTTTTTGAAGGAGAGTTATCCGATACCTTTGGAAAGATTGAGCAGGTTGGTATTTTTAAGACGGAGAGACGTGAACCATTTTTGAAGATATATTCTGATAATGAGGTTTTTAGTATAGATAAAGATTTTGGTATTGGATTATCAAAATTGGATAAGGGAGCATTAATCTATAATTCTGATAAGGAAAATGGTTTTGCGGTATCGGTAGTAGATAATAATAAAAATGGAGATTATTATTACTGGATAGAGGATTTCTTGAAGGTAAAACAGCGTGAAGATAACTATTTCCAAACTCAAGAGACTTTGAATATTTATAAAAATTTCATAGTTAATGAGGCTCCTAAAGAGTTTGAAATTTCTAAGGCTGACCAAGCTGATTTATTGAATAAATCAATTAATTTCTTCAAAGAAAAAAATCAATTCAATTTTGATGAATTTACCAATGAAGTATTGCAAGACGAGGGATTAATAGAGAGTTTTGCTAATTATAAAACTGACTACGAGCAAGATATACAAGTATCTATTTCTGAGGATTTCCCAATCAATGAATCTGCCGTGAAGAAGCAGAGTAGAGGTTTCAAAAGTATTATAAAGTTAGATAAAAATTTCCATATCTATATACACGGAGATAGGAAAATGATAGAGCAAGGAGAAGAAGAGGGTAGAGGAAAATATTATAAGCTCTACTACAATGATGAGAAATAAAATAGAGTCGCTAACCTATAAGTTAGCGACTCTAT
>CAKAOY010000056.1 GCA_916710115.1 uncultured Bergeyella sp. | reverse complement strand
TCCTTTGTCATCAGACTTTCTACCTTGATGGATAGGTCTTCTTGATACTTTACATCTCTGTTAGTAATAATTCCTATAAGAGTATTATTAAAATCTACCACAGGAAGTCCTGAGATTTTATACCTCTCCATCAACGCCTTTGCTTCCCCTAAAGTATGATCTTTGGTAAGAGTTACAGGGTCAGTAATCATACCATTTTCGGAGCGTTTCACTTTATTTACTTGTGATGCTTGCTCTTCAATGGGCATATTTTTATGGATAAACCCCAATCCTCCAACACGAGCGAGGGCAATAGCCAAATCTGCTTCGGTAACAGTATCCATTGCTGCTGAAACAATCGGAATATTAAGGGTAATTTTATCCGTAAGTCTGGATTTTAAAGAAACTTGGTTCGGTAAAACTTCTGAATAAGAAGGAACTAAAAGCACATCATCGAAAGTGATAGCTTCCTCTACGATTTTTTTATGTATAAACATTGTCACTTTCTTTGCAAAATTAAAGTATTTATCATAAATATAAAAATTTTTCAGTAATTTTTTCGAAAAAAAAGTTACTGAAAAATTAATATTGTTCAATCTATCTAAAAGTATTTACCATAAAGCTCTATTAAAGATGATAATTGTTGTAACTTAACATCTATCAGTTCCATTTTACAGTCTAACTGTCCTCGTTCGCTATCTAAAACTTCAAGATAGGTTGCTCGATTATTAAGATAAAGTTTCTGAGCTACAGAAACCGCTCTCTCTAAAGCCTTTTCTTGTTGGTATTTAAACTGCTGAAGATGAGCAATATTTGTAATTTTAGATTGTAAATTACTTGTTTCTATAAAAGCTGTAAGTAATGTTTTATCGTAATTATAGAGCGCCTCTATTTGCAAAGCATTCGCTTGAGAAAAATTAGCCTGAATTGCTTTTTTATTAATAAGAGGTGCCGTGAAACCACCCAGAATATTAAACATTATAGACTCTGGGAATCTAAGCAAATACTTGGGATTAAAAGCATTTAATCCTACTGCAGCGGATAGATTAAATGATGGGAGAAACTCCTTGCGTGCTGTTTCCACATCTAATTTAGCTGCCTCAAGTTGATGTTCTGCTTGCACAACATCTGGGCGTTGTAATAGATGGCTTGTTGATAGTATATACGAAGTTTTAGGCATTGGAAATGTCAAAAAATCCGCTTTTGTACGCGTTATAGCTGTTGGGAATCTACCTAATAACAAATTCAATTTATTCTCTGTTTCTGCTATTGATTGTCGTAGTATATACTCATCAGCTTGTGCTTTTGCTAATTCAGCTTCAAATTTCTCTACTGCCAATTGTGTATCGGTATTTGCTTCTTTCTGAATACGAGCAATTTTAACAGCCTTTTGTTGTAATTCTATATATTGTCGTACGACTGATAACTTACAATCTAAGGCCATCAGCATATAATAGTTTTCTGCTACATCTGCTACTAATTGACTTTTTAAGGCTCGTTGTCCTGCCTCTGAAGCGAGATACCGCTCTACTGCAGCTTTCTTACTACTATTTAATTTATTCCATAAATCTACAGTCCAGTCCAATTGAAGAGATGGAGCTAAGTTTGGAATAATTGTCGGTATTTTCCGCCCAGGTATTATATCCGTTTCCACATTACCAGCCCCCTCAGGTGTATAGCGACCTATTTTAGATACGCCTGCACCAATATTTGCGGATAAGGAAGGTAACATTGCTCCTCTTTTAGCAGTAATAGAACTCTTAGCGATAACCAATTCCTGCAACATTATTTTAAGGTCTTGATTATTTTGCAGAGCCGTATCAATAAGTACTTGTAGTGTCGAATCTTGAAAAAAATCACGCCAAACTGGGGATACTGTCACTATACTATCCTTTTGTATAGATGGTAATGAGTCTTTAAGTGTATCTTTTGGGAGTATAGCCTGAGGTGTCTTACATGCTACCAGACTCAGAAGAATCACAACTATAGTAATTATATAAGGCGACCTATTCTGCATCATCATAAATATTTTCATTTAATGGTTATTTTTTATAATATTCATCTTATTCTTCACTTAAGGGCTCTTCCTTTTGATAATGTACTAATTTATCAGTCATTCCGGCGAAGATATAGTAAAGACCTGGTATAAGCAGTAGTCCTCCTAAAGTTCCTATAAGCATCCCTCCTACAGCAGCCGTACCAATTGTACGATTTCCTATTGCACCTGCTCCTGAAGCAAATACCAAAGGTATTAATCCAGCAATAAAGGCAATACTCGTCATAAGAATAGGACGGAACCGAGCCACAGCAGCAGAAATAGCCGCTTGCTCTATTCGTTCTCCTGCATTCTTACGCTGAACGGCATATTCTACCATCAGTACAGCATTTTTACCTAACAACCCTATGAGCATCACCAAAGCAATTTGTGCATAAATATTATTCTCTAAACCACATATTCTCAAGAATACAAATGCACCAAAAATTCCCACAGGTAAGAATACTATTATAGGTAATGGAAGTAAAAAATTTTCATATTGAGCTGCTAATATCAAATAGACAAATACTAAACATACTACAAATATGATAATAGCCGTGTTACCCTGCTCCGCTTCATCTTTTGATATCCCTGCCCAGTCATAATCATACCCCTTTGGTAAAGTTTGTTGCGCTACCTCTTGGATAGCTTGTAATGCCTGCCCACTGGAATAACCTGGTGCCTGTGCCCCTGTTACTTCAGAAGAATTATAAAGATTATGACGCGTAATTTCGCTCATTCCATAAGTTTTCTTTAAAGACATAAAATCAGCATAAGGAACCATCTGCCCATCCTCATTTTTACCATAAAGACCTAATAAATGTCCTGGGAAATCACGATACTGAGGTGCAGCTTGCACAATCACCTTATAAGGTTTCCCAAAACGAATAAAACCTGTCTGATAATCAGAACCAACTAAAATGGATAAACTATTAAGAGCCTTACCAGGCTTAATACCTTTTTGCAAAGCCTTTTCATCATCAATATGAAGCATATATTGCGGATAACTTGCCGAATAAAATGTAAATGCATTGCCGATTTCTGGACGCTTGTTAAGTGCAGCTACAAAATCTTTACTCACACGCTCCATCTCGCGATAATTATTATTACCTGTTTTATCCAATAACCGCAACTCAAATCCACTGGCCGCACCATAACCTGGAATAGATGGAGGTTCAAAGAAGTCAATATTGGCTTGTGTAATCCGCTTACATTTCTCCTCCAAATCACTAATAATTTCTTTTGCAGTATGTTTTCGATGTTTCCAATCTTTAAGGTTAATCAAGCAACTTCCTGAGTTGGAGCTTGTCCCCTCGGAGAGTATTTCAAACCCTGCTAATGACGACACACTCTCTACCCCTTCTTCTTGCTTCACAATCTTTATCAATTGATGTGCTACCTCATTAGTACGCTCTATGGTTGCCCCCGGCGGAGTCTCTATAACAGCATAAATCATCCCTTGGTCCTCTTGCGGTATAAATCCTGATGGCAATCCCATATTTACCAAATAGGTCAATCCACAGAATATCAAAACCAATATCATTGTAAAGCCCTTATGGCGTACCGTACGACGAATAATACGCTCGTATCCACGACTACCTGCATCAAATTTTGCATTGAAACGAAGTAGAGAACGGCCGATAAATCCTAACTTCACATTATTCTCTTGTTCCTTAGTTAGAATAAGAGCGCATAGAGCAGGAGTCAAAGTAAGTGCTACAAAACCTGAAAAAAGAATACTCGATGCCATAGTGATCGAAAACTGACGATAAAACATTCCTTCTGGTCCCCCCATAAAGGCTACAGGAATGAATACAGAAGACATCACTAATGAAATAGCTATAATTGCACCACTAATCTCTTTCATAGCTTTTTCTGTTGCCTCAACAGGTGATAGTTTATTGCGAGATATTTCAACATTGACTGCCTCTATCACCACTATTGCATCATCTACCACAATACCGATAGCCATCACCAAGGCGAAGAGAGAAATCATATTAAGCGTTATATTGAACACATACATCGCTATAAAACTACCTAATAATGATATTGGGATTGCCATAATTGGTATTATTGACGCTCGCCAATCACCCAAGAAAATGAATACAACGATAGCTACTAAGACAAATGCCTCAAATAGTGTATGAACTACCTTTTCGATGCTTGCATCTAAGAATCTACTGACATCATAACTTACCTCATAGTGCATTCCCTTAGGCATATCTTTCTGCAAGCGAGCCATTGCTTCCTTCACTTTAGTAATAACATTACGAGCATTACTACCATAAGCTTGTTTCAATGTTACAGCCGCAGAAGGACGCCCATTAAATGTAGAGTATATGTCATAGACTTCACTTCCTAAATGTACATCAGCAATATCCTTCAAATGTATAACCTTACCATCATCATTACTCTTAATGACGATATTTTTATACTCTTCCTCTGTTGTGTAGCGTCCCGTATATTTTAAGACATATTCCTTAACCTGCGGACGCAGACCTCCACTTTCTCCTAATTTACCTGGAGACACTTCTATATTCTGGTCTTCAAGGGCTTCACTCACATCATCAGTTGATAAGCCATAGGCCATCATCCTATCTGGGTGCAACCAAATACGCATTGCATAATTACGCGTTCCAAGTATATCAAGGTCTCCAACACCATCTACTCGCAACAACTCTGGAGAAATATTTATATCAAAATAATTATAAAGAAACCCTTGATCCACTTTGGGGTCATCACTATAAAGATTGATATACATAAGTATATTAGGCTCCTCACGAGAAATTTTCACTCCTTCTCGAATAACTTCTGGTGGCAACTTATTCGTAGCTGCTGACACTCTATTCTGAACATTTATAGCATCTACATTCGGGTCCGTCCCTAATTTAAACACCACATTAAGTGCTGCCTCACCATCATTTCCTGCATCACTCTCTATGTACTTCATACCAGGCACACCATTCAATGCCTGCTCTAAGGGTATAATCACCGATTTTACCAACAACTCATTATTGGCACCTGGGTAATTAGCAATCACATTCACCTTTGGAGGAGAAATTGATGGAAACTGTGTAACAGGAAGATTAAATATTGACAATATACCGACGAAGGCAATGACCAATGAAATAACAATGGAAAGTACTGGTCTACGAATAAAGATTTTGAACATTCTTAATCTGCATTTAACTTATTCAACTTAAAGGCCTCTTTCGAAGATATCATTCGTAAATGAATCTTATCTCCATCATTCACTTTCTGTATGCCATCTACAAGATAGCGATCTGTAACTTTCAATCCCGAGGAAACAATATAAAACCCCGTAGATTCGGAATCAATCTTAATCTCACGCTGATGTACTATATTGTTTTTATCTACTACAAACACATATTTACGATCTTGTAGTTCATAAACTGCCTCCTGAGGTATCTTCATTGCATTCTTCTTTTGGACAAATAGATTAACAGTACCTGTTTCTCCGTTCCGTAATAGATTATTTGGATTGTCAAAACTTGCACGAATTGAAATTGTTCCCGTTGAACTATCAAATTGCCCAACAATATCTAAAATATTTCCACTCACTGGAAATACATCTCCATTCGCTAATACAAGTTGCAACGGCAATTGCGAATAATGTTCTGGATGAAGACGATAATCTAAATAATCTGTTTCTGAAATATTAAAATAAACATGAACCTTACTATTATCTGATATACTTGTAAGCAAACTGCCTTGCTCTATCAAACTACCAGGCTTATTAGATATACGCCCCAATATTCCTGAAAATGGAGCACGAATTAGAGAAAGTTGTTTGTGTTTTATTGCCAACTTATAGTCTGCCTCTGCTTCATTAAGCTTTGCTTTTGCCATACGCTTAGCATTATTTGAAACAATATTATTATCTGTAAGTTTTGTTACATTCTGCAAATCAATATTTGCCTGTTCTGCAACGGCCCTCGTCTTAGCTATTTCTTCATCTACACCAATAATAGCTATACGGAAAAGAGGCTGGCCTGCCCTCACAAACTGCCCCTCACTCACATACATATCTTGTAATATACCTTCCTGCTGAGAGCGTATCTCAACATTTCGTAGCGAAGCTATATTTCCAACATAGGATTGTGGTAAAGAAACATCCTCTACCAAAGGAGTAGTAGCTGTGTAAGTAGGTGTTATTTGCTTTTCTTTCTTTGATTTACAAGCACATAAAAACAATAAGATAACGAGATATGTTAATCGAGATATCTTCTTCATAAACTAATTGTTAATTTTGAACAAATATAATGTTATATATTTAGGATTTAGGGTCTATGTTCTGCTTTAAACTTTTCAAATAAGCATTTATAGAAGGAACTATTAAAAGTATAGGTTATTCTGTCTGATTTTGCATTTCGAAATAAAAGTAACTACCAATATCTACTCAATAAATAGATTAATGTGATTTTATGATTGTTATATTATATACAATCCACATTTATCCTCTACACCTGGGCTTTAAATATATAATATTTTTATGCATAATATAAGCCATTTTTGATAGCAAAGGTACAACTTTTGTTCAAGTACGCAAGTAATTACTAATTATTTTTTATAAAAAAGTATATATCATAATATTTACTTAGTAAAAAATTTAAATAACTATTTTAAGTCAATCTTTCATACATTGGGATAAAAAATAAAGTTTATTAATTATTAATTATATTTAACAAAAATGTCAGCAAAAAAATCTGCTGACATTACTAATTTTCATTTTGGGTTTTAACTAAATATTCTATATAGTATTAGCATCTAAAAATGATAGCCAAACGCAACATTAAGTGATGGATAAAGAGAGGTATATTGGTAGTCAAAATTTTTGGCATACCCTAAACCAACATGATATCTAAAAACAAAATGATTACCCAATGGCAATTGTTGCCCAAAATGGACATCCGTCATTAATACTTTTCCTATATAATCTTTATTACCATTGAAATTAAATTTGCTTTGCACTCCCCAAAAACTACCCGCATTATTTACGAGAGAACGATTTTTCTTCGCCCTATTTTCTCTACTGAAATAGTATCTTACTTGTCCCTTAAGATATATTCCATTATAAGATTTTTCATTTTCTTTCCCCATTCTGTATTCTAGCGAGTTGGGTTGCACAATATTTGCTCCTCCTATCCCTACATTAAGGTCTAATAACAAATTATTACTAAGAGGATACTCATATCCAATTCCTATCTTATCAAAAAATAACTCTACTTTACCTGTTTTAGATAAGGCTACATCACTATTCTGAGAATATCCTAACGAGGATACCATCACTACTGATAATAAAAATATTTTTTTCATTTTTTTGAATTCTTAATAATTATCACCACAAATATATAAAAAATTAACAAATAAAAATATTTTTTCATTTTTTTTGAATTCTTAATAATTATCACCACACATATATATATAAAATTAATAAATAAAAATATTTTTTTATAAATTTATTATTTTTAAATATCTCCAAAAAGTAATTTTCCAAGAAGGGTTATCTCTCTTAAATCTCTGAAATAATCCTTCAAATCGGTAATAAATAATCTAAAATTTTCATTATAATCTTCAAGAGTATCATCGTATTGAT
>CAKAOY010000055.1 GCA_916710115.1 uncultured Bergeyella sp. | reverse complement strand
TTCCACGGCTTAGTTCGTTTATGATTAGGTGCTGAAATAGAGGTGTTTACTATATCCTCAATGAGTTCTGTAGGGATTTCTTTTTCGGTGTAATCCTTTGGGAATGTACTTCTTCGTTCTTTTATAATCTGTTTAAGAATCTCTAATTTATTCATCTATAAATTTAAAATTTTGGACTACAAAAGTACGATAAAAGAATGAAATAATCAGCAAAAAAAGATTTTTATCCTTGTTTGGAAATAGATAAATAAAAGGACGAGTATGAAAAAAAATATTATTATTTTTGTTTATTCTAATTTTATATTTTAAATTTGCTAAAAAATTAAAATTTTAATAGTAATGAGAAAAATCATTCTTAGCTTAGTGCTATCAGCAAGTGTGTTAAGTGTAGTGTCGTGTAATAGAGAGGAAGATACCTCTTCGGCGGTTATCCCTCCGACTGTGAAACCATCAGAAAATAAGACAAAAGAGGTGACCCTTAATGTGGAAAAAGCAACAGATTGGAAGTATTTTTCCTTTGAGGCGGGGAAAGAAGTGAGTGTAACCAATCCTGCTACGGACAAGAGTTGGGATGTTGCCTTTTTAGCTTATATGGTGAAAGTTAATGGCGGGGCTTCTACTACCGTAGATGCCAAAGGCGAGGTGTATAGAACGGAACAAAAAGATTTTTCTGCGGTGAAGGAAGTTCCTGCCGATGCAAAATATACAAAGGATGAGACGGGTAGTTTCAAATATGGAGATTATCCTAATCTACAAACAAAAGAAGATAGTTTTAATAATCTTATTTCAGGTGGATTCAAAAGTAAAACTGGATATGTAAGTTTAGACCCTGCTAACAGAGGGAAATATCCAAGCGTATATGCTCCGAATCAGTGGGTATATATAGTGAAAACAGCCCAAGGCAAAATTGTAAAATTGCAAGTATCCGACGTATATGGTGGTGAGAAAGGTACTGCTTTCGGCTATCCGAAATTTACTTATCAATTTGCTGATGGCAATAACAAATTTTAATAAAATGTAATTAAAAATTAAACCATTCTTAAAAATTGAATTGTCGTAAGGGTGTCTTATTGCAATTCAATTTTTATATAAGCAAAAGGTTTTAATTAATATGGTGAATTTCAAAATTATCTTGCCGATGTATATCCTAATGATGGGGTGTTATTCGGCACAGGAGCATAGCAATTCAAAAACGGAAACAACTCTGCAAGAAGTAGTAGTAACGGCAACTCGCTTTCAGAAAAAATTAAAAGATGTACCTATCCTTGTGCAGGTAATAACTGCCGAGCAGATTCGTAAGGCTCAGGTAAGTAATTTTCAAGATTTCTTAGAAAATGAATTTTCAGGGATTAATTTTACTTATGATGGCGGGAGTCCAAATATTAATATGATGGGCTTCGGAGGAAAATATGTTCTATTCCTTATTGATGGTGAGAGAATGGCAGGGGAGACTTTTAATAATATTGATTACGACAGAATTAATATGGATGATATAGAACGAGTAGAGATTATAAAAGGTGCTTCCTCCTCTCTGTATGGGTCTAACGCTATCGGTGGAGTGATTAATATTATTACCAAAAATGCAAAAAAATCATTGGAAACGGGAGCTGGATATTTCTATGATACCAATGTAGATTATAAAGTGAACTTCAATATAGGAACAAAACAAAAATGGGGAGATATTAAGGTATCGACTTTCTATAAATACCGAAGACCTTATACATTGAAAGACACAGAACCACTACGAACGATTTATGAAAATGGTAAAATTGAAGAGGAAGAAATGTCCGAAATAGCCGTGGCAGGATTTACAAATTATGGATTATCCCCAAAGATAGGTCTCAATATCAGTCCAAAGTTTAAACTTACACTGACACCAACCTATTACTTTAACGAAAGAAATAATGGTACCAACCTAAGTAAAAAACTTTTGGATAGATACTATAATTATATGGCTACGGCTCGTGCAGATATTAAAATTTCCCAAGATAAGGATTTGAGCATCACAGGTGCTTTCGATAGGTATGACAAATTCAAATACTATAAACTCGTAAAAGAACAAGAAAAAGAATACGAAAATAAAATAGCAAGAGTAAGTGCCCAATACAATCAGTATATCCACAGAAAACACTCTCTTGTGACAGGAGTGGAGGCTCTATCTGATGAACTACTGAGTTTTATGTTCAATGAAAATGGAAACAAAATAAAGAAAAATGTCCAAACATATGCCGTCTTTACTCAGCAAGATTGGGTGTTATCTCCGAAACTAACTCTCGTAACGGGTGGTAGGTTGGATTATCATTCTTATTTCAAAACTTATTTCACTTTTAGACTATCAGCAATGTATAAAGTGAGGGATTTTATTTTCCGCGGAGGTTATTCTGGGGGGTTCCGCTCTCCAACTTTGAAGGAACTCTATACCAATTGGTTTCACCCCTATGGTGGAGGATTTCAGATTATGGGAAACAAGAAACTAAGACCAGAATCTAGTGATAATTATAATTTCTCCGCAGAGATTAATCATAAAAAGTACAATATTACTGCGATGATTCAGTATTCTGATATCAGAAATCAAATCGGCTCCGAATGGACAAAGAAAGGGGATACAATAAATTATGTCAATCTTTCGGAGAGACAAAAAATAGTAGGTACAGAACTCTCGGCAATGTATAAATTTAATCAGCACTTGCGTCTGAAAGGCTCTTATTCCTTCTACGATGTGGCCAAACGACGCTCCGAAAATCGCCCGCATACTCTCACATTCAATGCTGAATATCAGTCGGGGAGGTTGTATATCCCAAGTGTGATTTTTAGTGGCAAATATCAGAGTGCCACCAATATATATAAAAGTAGTGCCGATGGAGATTCCTATACTCGCTATTCGCCATTTAGTATTTTTAGATTGCAATTTTTCGTGAGGTTCCCTTATAATATCACCTTGGAGGGAGGTATTAATAATATTTTTGATTATGTTGCAAAGACAAATAGTTTCTATTCTCCAACAACTATTGGACGGACTTATTTTACAGGTTTTAAATGGAATTTATAATTTAATTATCAGATAAAAAAAATAACAATGAAAAAGAAGATATTCAAAATATTAGGGGTGATACTATCCTTAATTGCGGTATGGTTCTCGTGGAGCAAATGGATTTCTCCGACACGAATTGCCCTTGTGAATTTCCCAACTTACCAAGTAGCTAATATAGCACTTTCAAACACGGATTATTTTATCAAGTTTAAAGATGTTCCTTTGGAGGATATTGACGAATTGGAGGATTACGACTTTGTACTTACTTGGGGGATGGGGCTTCGTATTGATGATTCCCAAAGACAAAAATTTCTGAAAATAGCCGAAAAAGTACCAACTCATTTCATTTCGGTTACTGCCCCAGAAAATGATATTACTAGCCTTACCGACAAGCAGTTGGACGAGGTGGAGGGCTATCTAAACTCTGTGAGTAAGAAAAATTACCAAAACTTCGCAAGGTATATCCGCACCAAAATAGACGGTAAAAAACTTTTCGTTACCGAGCCCGAAAAGCCCTCAAAAACCCTTGCTGATGCCTTTTTCTACATTGGTGAAGATAATTATTTTGCTAACATAAAAGATTTTGAAAATTATCTCAAAAAACAAAAAATATACCAAGAAGGCAAGCCCAAAGTAGCTCTAATAGCAGGTATTCACGACCCATTTTCGGGTAATAGACAGCACTTGGACAGCATCATTGTCTCTCTTCAAAAATCGGGACTTAATGTCTATCCTTTTGCTACATTCAATAAAAGAATAGATTTCTTGGAGCAAATAAATCCTGATGCCGTAGTCTATTTCCCACACGGAAGGGTACAAATGATGGAGCCCGACGATACCGTAGAGTGGCTAAAAAAACAAAATATTCCGCTCTTTGCACCACTTTCTATCTTGGATTTGAAAGACAAATGGAAGGAAAATCCAATGGGGATGTTCGGTGGATTTATGGGGCAAACTATCGTAATGCCTGAGTTAGATGGAGCCTTATATCCTTATGCTTTAATAGCTCAAGAGAAAACCAAAGATGGATTTTACCTTTTCAAGGCGATGCCAGATAGATTGAAAACCTTTACGAAAATCATTAACAACTATATCCATTTAAAGAAAATAAAAAATGAGGATAGGAAAATAGCTATTTATTATTATAAAGGCTATGGACAAAATCCACTTGTAGCACAAGGATTGGAGACGAATGCTTCGCTCTATAATTTCTTAAAACGCCTAAAAGCAGAAGGCTACAAGGTGGAAAATTTCCCAAGTACCGAACACGAATTTGAGCAAATTCTCAATCAAAAAGGAAATATATTCCTCTCTTCGGCTGATGGAGCTTTCCAGAATTTTGTAAAAAATGGGAATCCCGAACTCGTAGAGACTTCCCTCTATGAAAAATGGCTGAAAAATGCCGTAGAACAACCACTTTACCAACAAATAATGCAAAAAAATGGTTCTGCTCCATACTCCTATATGGGGGTGGATAAGGGGAACAAACATTATTTGGTTATTTCTAGAGTGAAGTTTGGGAATGTTGTAATTCTGCCTCAGCCTCCTGCCTCAGTGAGTTCCGATGACCAATTTAAGGTAACCCACGGAGCTAAGGAAATACCGCCACACGCCTATATAGGTTCATATCTATGGACTCAAAATGGCTTTAAGGCTGATGCTATGATACATTTCGGTACTCACGGTTCGTTGGAATTCACCCCCACCAAACAGGTTGCCTTAGATGGTAATGATTGGGGAGATATATGCATTGGTGCTGTACCACATTTTTATTATTATACCATTGCTAATGTAGGGGAAAGTATTATGGCAAAGAGACGAACTTATGCCTCTTTGGTATCCTACCTTAATCCACCTTTTACCGAAAGTGATACTCGAACAGCCTTCAAGGGATTGATGGACAAAATTATCTATTATCATAAAATAACTGATGAGGCTCATAAAAAAGAATTATCATTAAAAATAAAAGCCGAAGCTGTGAAAATGGGCTTCCATAGACCTCTAAGGTTGGATTCTGTATTGAGCAAACCATTCACGGAGAATGAAATAGATAAGTTGGAAAATTTCGCAGAGGAAATTTCTACCGAAAAAATTAATGGCGAATTCTATACAATGGGTATGCCTTATTCTGCGGATAAAATACATTCCTCTGTATTGGCAATGAGTGTGGATCCAATAGCCTATTCCGTATCCAGCTTAGATAAATTACAAGGAAAAGTTAGTGATAAAGATTTAAAAAGAAAAGTATTTTTCACCGAAAAGTATCTTAATCCTGCTAAAAATTTAGTTAATCAAATATTAGCAGGGACAAAAACCGTAACTCCTGAACTCGTGGCACAGGTAGCAGGCGTCTCCCTAAAAGAGATAGAAAAAGCCAAAGAAATAATGGCTCCTAAGAAAGAAATACCTTTCTTCGTGAAAAAAGCGATGGAGAAAAAAATGAAAAATACTGACCTCTCTGATATTGAAAAACAACTCAAAGCAGGGAAAATCCCCGAAGGAATGCCAGAATTCATCGCTAAACGACTAATGGAAAAAGTAAAACGAGGCGAAAAATTAGGCGAAAGACCTAATTTCGGTGGAAAACGAGCCGTGAAAAAAGGAAAACCCACTTTGCCAAAAAATGAAATCCCAAAAGAAGTAAAAGAAAAGGCAATGGCTATCCTTGATGTAGAACGAACCCTAAACGCCGTTTTGGAAAACAAAAATAATCTCATCAATAGCCCCGAAATGGAGATGAAAGCCTTCCTAAATGCTCTCAGAGGAGGATATACTCCTCCATCTTCGGGAGGTGATTTGGTAGCTAACCCGCAAGCTGTGCCTAGTGGTAGAAACCTATATGCCGTAAATGCCGAAATGACTCCAAGTGAAATATCGTGGGATAGAGGTGTAACTCTTGCAAAACAAACTATTGACAATTACAGAAAACTCCATAAAGGACAATACCCTAAAAAAGTAGCCTATACATTCTGGTCATCGGAATTTATAGAAACAGAAGGTGTATCTATCGCCCAAGCTCTCTATATGCTCGGTGTGGAACCCGTACGAGATTCATTCGGTAGGGTGGTAGATGTTCGCCTTATTCCATCCAAAGAGTTGGGCAGACCGAGAATAGATGTTGTAGTACAGACTTCGGGCCAGTTCCGCGATTTGGCTGCTTCGCGTCTTTTCCTCCTTACCAAAGCTGTGGAAATGGCCAGCAATGCCGAAGATAATAAGTTTGAAAACCAAGTGGCAAAAGGAACCTTAGAAATAGAAAAACAACTCGTAAAAGCAGGTGTATCCCCAAAACGAGCAAGAGAAATGTCCAACTATCGTGTATTCGGTGGCCAACAAGGACGCTATGATACAGGCTCCAAAGAACAAATGCTCTCGGGAGATAAATGGCAATCATCCAAAGATATTGCCCAAAACTATATCCATAATATGGGGGCATTGTATGGCTCTGAAAAAGAATGGAGCAAATATGAAGAAGGTATGTTCCGTGCTGCTCTTAGCAATACTGATGTATTGATTCAGCCACGACAAAATAATACTTGGGGTGCCCTCAGCTTAGACCATGTTTTTGAGTTTATGGGAGGTATGAATGCCGCCATCAAAGATGTTACAGGGAAAAATCCAGATGCCTATATCGCCGACTACCGAAATCATAAAAATATGAGAATGCAGGAGCTCAAAGAATCCATCGGTGTGGAGGCACAAGCAACCATTTTCAATCCTAAATACATCAAAGAAGTAATGAAGGGAAAAGCATCAAGTGCTGGGCAAATAGCAGAAATAGCTACCAATATGTTCGGCTGGGAAGCTACTCGCCCCGAAGTGATAGATGATGCTATGTGGGACGAACTCTACCAAACCTATGTAGAGGATAAATACCATTTGGGAATAAAAAATTTCATCCAAAAAGAAAATGGTGCCAGCCTACAAACCGTTACAGGGGTTATGTTAGAGGCTACGCGAAAAGGCCTTTGGAAAGCTGATGCTCAAAAAATATCAAAACTCGCACATATGCATACCGATTTGGTGAAAAAATTAGGTGCCGAGTCCTCAGACTTCTCTGCAAAAAATGAAAAATTGCAAGACTATATCGCAGGAAAACTATCATCTAACGAGGCCAAAGACTATAAAGGCGAGATACAAAAAATGAAGTCTGGCTCTACTGTCGTCAAAAATGGAAAAGTTCTTAAAAAAGAGGAAACCAATACCGAGCAAAAACAAGAAAAAGTCTCTATGAATGGACTTTGGATAGGTGTGGGTATTATAGTTCTGTTTGTAGGACTTATTATCCTAATTAAAAAACGCAGAGAGGAATAATTTCTTTTTAATATATTCAGAAGGCATAGAATTAACGAAAGTTTCTCTGTGCCTTCTTTTTTGCTCTTTTATCTTGATAAAAAAAGTGATAAGGTGAATTTTTAAAGTAGAGAGGCAATTTTTGTATCAATACAAAGGAGCAAAAAAAAGAGCTACCTATTTGGTAGCTCTTTTTTTTCGCTTATACTAATTGAATAAACAAATCATCGTTTGTTTTTTCTACTTTTACGAGGTTGTTTTTCGTAAGGTTTTTGGTTGCTTTATCCCATTTTTTGCCAGAGAGTGCCGATTTTGTTTT
>CAKAOY010000054.1 GCA_916710115.1 uncultured Bergeyella sp. | reverse complement strand
CTAGCCTCTATATCTTCTATCTCGGTCGTATATCTTCTATTTTCAATGTCCTTCTGTCTCCTCAAACAAAGCTTATCACCTCATTTGCGAGTGCAAAACTATCAAAAAATTATCCCATCATCCAAATTTATTTGCAAAAAAATTTACCAAAAATCACTAAATAACTGATACACAATAAGAAAAATTTTTAAACAAATCTTTAATATCAAACACCAACTAACAAAAAGATAGGTGACTTTCTAAATAAAAACACCTATCTTTTCGTTACTAGTCTTTAATATATCCTATTCCAAAACTTTTTGTAAACATACCATAGTTTCTATAAAATCCAAATTTTATATTAGGTTGTCCAGCGAAATATGCTGAACCTCTATACCCATCGTTGCAGATTACAGATAAGTTGAATAATTTCACTAGGTCATTTTCGTCATAAGAGACATCATTGAATTGAACATCAAAATTATACTCTCTTTTCATTCGTTCTTTGATGGTAGTGAGACTATCTGCTGTCCATTTATTGTTATATGCCAATTTTACATTTCTTTTCTTCATATTTTGAGCATTAGAGCCCCCCCCCCTATTACTAAAAATAGCAATACTATTATTATTCTTTAATACTATATCTAATCCTTTTTGTGCTGCTTCCGCTTGGTTACCCATCATATATTGATAGGCTGCACTATAATATATTGATTTAAATATATTGATTTATCTCCACGAATACTTAATAGCAAATCTTCTTCTTCCACATAAGATTTATCATTCTTATTTGGTTTTAATTTCACTCTATAAGTAACATCTATACCCAATATCCTAAAAACACCAATATAAGTGTATAAATTAATCTTTTGCTTTCTCTTTTCATTTTGATAAATCCCCCCATTTCAGCACCCTGCTTTTAGGAAGATTTGGGACTTTTTTATTGGATTTAACATCTCCCATTTTCAAAATAATCGTTTAATTATATTTACTTTCAGATTTCCATAATACCAATTCTATTTGTATGCATATAGAGTTGTCAATAAATTACATTAATCATTATTCTAAATATTTTCAAAAACTAACAATAATTTTCAATACAAACAAATAAAAAAACAATATATATATATATATCAATTAAATATACCATTTAAAAAAATCAATATTACCATTATTTTAAAAGTAGATACAAAAATCCCACCTCAAATTGAGATGGGATTTTTTGTCTTTTATTATTCGTCTTCTAATCCTCCAACTTCTAAATCTACCCCTAACTTATTGGCTAACAACTTAGAGACTTGAGCTCGGAGAGCCTCAATATCTATATTCTGCATTGCATCATTTGCAAAAGCATAAAGTAACAATGCACGAGCCTCCTTCTTAGAAATACCTCTTGCCCTTAGGTAAAATAAAGCATCGGCATCTAACTGCCCTACCGTGCATCCGTGGGAGCATTTAACATCATCAGCAAAAATTTCTAACTGAGGTTTAGTATTTATCTCTGCTCCTTCGCTTAGTAAGACATTATTATTTTGTTGATAGGCATTTGTTTTTTGAGCAATTTTATCTACAAAAACTTTACCATTGAACACTCCTTTGGAGTTTCCATCAAATACACCCTTATAGTTTTGGTAAGACTCGCAATTTGGCTCGTTGTGATGTACAGCTGTGTGATGATCCACCAATTGCTCTCCGCCAATCACGGTGATTCCATTCATAAAAGAATTGATATTTTCTCCTTTGTGGATGAAATCCAAATTATTTCGCGTAAGTTTTCCACCGAATGAAAAAGTATTCACAGTTGCCAAGCTATCTCTCTCTTGCTTTGCAAAAGTATGGTCTATGAGATAGGCTTTTTCAGTGTCATTTTGTAGTTTGTGCCAATCTGCTTTCGCATTTTCATATACAAAAATTTCCGTGATGGAGTTCGTAAAGGTAAAATACTCATCAAAATTGTAATGATGTTCAATAACCTCAACTTTAGCACCAGCCTCTACAATCATCAGATTTCGTGGGTTGTAGATGGTATTTTCATCCTGATTCTGAGATAGATAAAACAAATGTATCGGTCTCTCCACAACGGTATTTTTAGGTACTTTAAGGAAAAAACCACTTGTAGAAAGTACTAAATTAAGATTTGTAAATGCCAAATCTTGATGAGCAATTTTATTGAAATACTGATCTAAATCAGCCCTCAGAGAGATATCTTCAAATGCTTCTGCCAGAGGTTTAAAAATTGCTTTATCCAACGAAATGGAGGATAATTCTTGGTTAAATACACCATTAACAAAGACTATCTTGTCAAACTCATCTTTCCCAAAAGCTAATCCATCAATTGCATCTTGGGTGAGCGTGTGAGCTATTTTTGGAGTAAATTGATAATCCTTTTCGGTAATTTCTTTTAGGTTTGTATATTTATACTCTTCATCTTTTCTTGCTGGGAAACCAATGGAAAGGAATTTCTCCAAATATTCCGCCCTATTCCCAGAAATAGAAGAATGATATTGTTCTATTTGTTCTAATAACATTTTTAGATAAACATTTAAATTTAATTATTTTTTACTCCAACAAAAATTTCTACCTCAGAGGCTGTTCCTTGTTGCGATTTTGGGGTATAAAGGTCGTAATCATACAGATAGCTTCTGTTTAATTCCAAATCCATATCCCAAATCTGTTGCCAAGCAATTCCTACAGCTTTTGGTATTTCTCCTTTAGCAATAATTTTTTTGAAGGTTTGCTCAGGAAATTCTCTACCTATCATTCCTTCAGGTATTTCTTCTAAAGAAGTTACTTCAACACCGAGAATTGTCGTGTATTTCCCTCTAAAATCACTTTCATAATCTGTATAGATAGAAAAAATATTTTCATTTTTCTTATTTGGAATATGTGAAATAATGTTTTTAGAGAAAAAATATTCCCAAAGTTGTTCAATATCTGCGGTAGACTGTCCATTTTCGTTAGTTGTTTTTACAGAAATACCTATGATTTTCATATAAAAATTATTTTACTAACCAATCGTATCCTTTTTCTTCCAACTCTAGTGCTAAGGACTTGTCTCCTGTCTTAATGATTTTTCCACCTGCCAAAACATGGACAAAATCAGGCTGAATATAGTTCAACAATCTTTGGTAGTGAGTAATAAGCAACACTGCATTCCCCTCATTTTTGAAATGATTAACCCCTTCGGAAACGATTCTAAGGGCATCGATATCCAATCCAGAATCGGTCTCATCCAAGATTGCCAATTTAGGATTGAGCATCAGCATTTGGAAGATTTCGTTTCTCTTTTTCTCTCCCCCTGAGAAGCCCTCGTTTAGGGAACGATTCAAGAAATCTTTTTTGATTCCCAATAGTTCGGATTTTTCACGGATAAGGGCAAGCATTTCCTTTGCAGGCATATCCTCTAATCCATTAGCTTTACGAGTTTCGTTCATCGCTGCTTTAATGAAGTTCGTAACCGACACACCTGGAATTTCTACAGGATATTGGAACGACATAAAAATTCCTTTATGAGCTCTCTCTTCTGGAGCATCTTCTACGATATTTTCACCATTGAAGATAATCTCTCCATCGGTTACTTCGTAGTCTTCCTTACCTGAAATAACGGAAGAAAGGGTAGATTTTCCTGCTCCGTTAGGCCCCATAATAGCATGAACCTCGCCTGGTTTTATTTCTAAGTTAATTCCTTTAAGAATCTCTGCTCCGTCTTCTATACGAGCGTATAAGTTATTTATCTTTAACATAATCTTGTATTTTTTATTTTTAGCCTCCTTAACGAATGAAACTAAAATTATATTTTATCTTTTATACTTTGGAACTATTATTTTCAATTAATATTTATCCTTTTGAGATATATCCTCTTGGAAATCGTTGTTTATATTATTTTCGGTCTATCCAACACTTCCTTCCAAACTAATTTCAAGAAGTTTTTGAGCCTCAATCGCAAATTCCATCGGCAATTTATTCAATACCTCTTTTCCGAACCCATTTACGATTAGTGCAATTGCCTTTTCAGTATCTATACCTCGTTGGTTACAGTAGAAAATTTGGTCTTCACCAATTTTGGAAGTTGTCGCCTCGTGTTCCAATTGTGCAGAAGGGTCTTTTATCTCAATATAAGGGAATGTATGAGCTCCACATTCATTCCCCATTAATAGGGAATCACACTGAGAGAAGTTTCTTGCTCCTTTTGCTGAAGGGAGAACCTTTACTAGACCACGATAAGAGTTATTGGATTTCCCTGCGGAAATACCTTTTGAGATGATAGTTGATTTGGTGTTTTTCCCGATATGAATCATCTTTGTTCCTGTATCGGCATATTGGTAATTATTTGTTACTGCAATTGAGTAAAACTCACCGATGGATTCGTCTCCTTTGAGTATTACGGACGGATATTTCCAAGTAACAGCAGAACCTGTTTCCACCTGAGTCCAAGATATTTTTGCTTTTCGCTCACAAAGACCTCTCTTGGTTACGAAATTATACACCCCACCTTTTCCTTCGCTATCACCAGGATACCAGTTTTGCACAGTGGAGTATTTAATCTCTCCCCCCTCCATGGCGATAAGCTCCACCACGGCAGCATGCAGTTGGTTTTCGTCTCTCTGAGGAGCAGTACAACCTTCAAGGTAAGATACATACGCCCCCTCATCTACAATGAGTAGAGTTCTCTCAAATTGTCCCGTACCTGCTTGATTAATACGGAAATATGTAGATAATTCCATTGGACATCTTACTCCCTTTGGCACATAACAAAACGACCCGTCAGAAAATACCGCCGAATTGAGAGCTGCATAGAAATTATCACCTCTTGGCACTACTTTCCCTATATATTTTCTCACCAAATCAGGGTGTTTTTGTATAGCTTCCGACATTGAGCAGAAAATAATTCCTTTCTCTGCTAAAGTATCTTGAAAAGTTGTCTTCACGGATACAGAGTCCATTACGACATCTACCGCTACACCGGAAAGTCTTTTCTGTTCTTCTAAGGATATCCCCAACTTCTCAAAAGTTTTCAAAAGTTCCGGATCCACCTCATCTAAACTAGCAAGTTCGGGTTTCTTTTTCGGTGCTGAATAGTATTTTATAGCTTGAAAATCTGGTTTGTCATATTTTATATTCCCCCAATTTGGTTCTTCCATTTTTTGCCAAATTCGGAAGGACTCCAAACGCCACTCCGTCATCCATTCAGGTTCATTTTTCTTCTTAGAAATAGCACGAATGATATCCTCATTTAGCCCCATAGGGAAATCTTCGTACTCTATATCAGTATAGAAGCCTGCCTCGTATTCCTTGTTTTTCAGGTCTTCTCTCAAATCGTCTTCTGTATATTTTGACATATTTTACTTAAAATTATTTAACAATATCTTTATTCTTAATCTCTACTTAATTAATACTATATTCCTTATTTTTTTTGCAAAAATAAGAAAAAAAATACTTCTTTTTAATTATTTTTTTTCTATATAACCTATAATCTATTAAATAAAATCTATATTGATGATATACAAAATCTTATATTATACTAATATTTAAAATAAAAAAACGCCAATATATTTGGCGTTCTATCTATTATCTAATTGGTATAATAGTAAATGTGTGATTCTATCCAATAAAAATTTAACTGGATATTATTTTTTAGAAATTACTATTATTGATGAACTTTTTCCGCTAAAATTTAATTTTGTAAACAATGCCTTATTCGTAGAATCAATTGTATCTGCATATAGGTAAAATGTTTTAGCTTGACTACTAGTATTTTTTAATCCTATACTTCCTACAAGCATTCCCTGACTTTGGTTGTATGCCATACCCAAAGAAGCATATTCTGCCCCCCATTTATTGGCAGCAGCAGTTCGTGTATGTTGAAATGTATTTGGTAATTCTGTTGCTGCATTCTCAGATTCTCCCGCCTCTAAAAATCTCAATCTAACAAACTGACTACCAATAGTAAGTTCAGGATTTTCTAATGTTACTCCGATAGTAATATTATATAGTTTCTCTTCATTAGGTTGTAATACCACTGATACTCCTGTTTTGTATAATTTTCCTTGCGAAGCAATAACTTGTGCTGGTATTGTAAGGTCTCTTACTTGTAGTAATGATATTGATTCTACTCTATTATCTGGATTATCTTCTACGGGGCGAGCTTGTCTATCAGTCCTACTTCTGGATGATGTACGATTACCTCCCAATAAGTTATCTTTGTTTATATAACTCACTTTCCCGTCAGCTGTAACTACCAATATTCTACTTGCCCCATTATCTTCTGGTATATTAGTTATTTGTACCAATCCATCCTTGTGTATCTTGAGTCTATCTTGTAACCCATCTGTATAATTAGTAGCAATTGCTAACCCTCCATGATTATCACTACTATTCCTTTCTATACCTTTAATTTCCACCGCTGGGGAATAATCGGTAAGATATCCTCCTCTTGCTACAAAAGATAGTGAGGCATAGTTTGGATTTGTCCCATTTGTATTATTGAATACTACATTTCTTGATGTACCTTGCCCGCAACTTCCACCACAATTGTTGATAGTAAATCTTGCTATTGGCTGGGTTTCTCCTGCCCATCCTCCCACTACGAGTTTAGCATCGTTTCGCCTTGGAGTAGTAGTAACTGTACCAACTATATCATCTACTGGTATTACATCTCTATTTCCATAAGTGGCACCAATCATTATTTTATCAGAAAAGTAGCCAGCTCCTTTCACATCAAGCTCTGTTCTTGGTATTGTCCTTTCAAGCTTAATCCCTACACCTATATTCGGTTGAATATCAATATATCCTTGAGTTTCGTTATTAACAATTTGGAATGATTTTATATTAAAACTTGTCCCATACCCTATATACCCCTTCATATCACCATTTGGACTACTGTATCTTATATAGTTCTGGTTTGCATCCGCATTCTTACGCATATCAATCATTGCTCCTTCGCCCTTTATACTAAGCATTGCAGGAAAAGTGGTTCCACCAGCTGAAAAATCACCTATACCTATTTTCCCATTTTGATAGATATTCTCAGTATTACTCATAGCTTGGTTAGAAGATGCTAAAACCTTCCAAGGTTCCAATCCGATTTTTTGCCATTTCTCTCCATCAAAAACATAATATCCTACTTCGCTCACTTTTTCTGTTTTCCCTGTTCTATTTGCTACTTCTGCTACTTCTGTTACATACACCAACGCACCTTTATGGTCGACTGTATATTGTGTATTTTTAGCAAATAACTGATTTCCTGTGATGCGTGGAGCCATCAATCCATCAGCTTTGGTCGCGTCTGTAGGAGTCCCTGTAATATCCAAATTCACCTTTGGCGTTGTGGTATTTATCCCAACATTCTGCCCATATGCCATTGCACTTAATCCTAAAAGTGCCAAAAAGCTAACATTGTGTTTTTTTATTCTCATATTAAGTATATTTTTTACAAAGATAGCTAAAAAACTTTGTTGAAAAAAAAAAAAAAAAAACATTTAATTAAATTATTCTTATATTATACACTATTATTTTAAATTATTAAAAATATACAATGCTAAAATAAACTATACCTTTATATATTTTTCATTATTTTTGCAGAATGATAAAAAATTATATTAATAATGATTGGGTTACGATAAGCATATTTCTTTCCATTTCTGGACTTACATTTATTTTCATTTACCTCAA
>CAKAOY010000053.1 GCA_916710115.1 uncultured Bergeyella sp. | reverse complement strand
GGTTATATCTCTCGTTATCAGTGATAAGTCCCATATTATAGTTTGCCTTGATTATATCTACATCGGCTACAGCTTTAGTAATCATTTCTTTTTTCTCATCTGGGATAACGATATCCCCGAGTGAGAATGAGAGACCACCTTTGAATGCGTTATAGTAACCTAAGTTTTTCATATCATCAAGGAATTTCACTGTGGTAGGGAAATCTGTTTCGGCAAGAATTTTACCGATTACATTTCTCAATGATTTTTTGGTAAGTAGTTCATTCACATACCCTACTTGCTCTGGCACGATTTGGTTAAATAGAATTCTACCTACGGTAGTTTCTATCAATTTAGTAACCAAAACTCCTTCTTCATTTTTGATAGGAAGACGGCATTTTACTTTTGCATTTAATACAGCTTTCCCTTCGTTATAAGCGATTTCCGCCTCCTCTGGTGAGTAGAATACGAGTCCTTCTCCTAATACCTTATGAGTATCAGTAGAGTGGGCTTCCTTAGTCATAAAGTAAAGCCCTAGTACCATGTCTTGTGATGGTACAGTAATAGGAGCTCCATTAGCAGGGTTTAGGATATTCTGAGAACCAAGCATCAGTAGCTGAGCCTCTAAGATAGCCTCTGGCCCAAGTGGCAAATGCACTGCCATCTGGTCCCCATCAAAGTCGGCATTGAACGCAGTAGTTACCAATGGGTGTAGTTGGATAGCCTTACCTTCAATCATTTTTGGTTGGAAGGCTTGTATCCCCAATCTGTGGAGGGTAGGTGCCCTGTTAAGAAGCACAGGATGCCCCTTCATCACATTTTCTAATATATCATAGACAACTGGTTCTTTTCTATCAATAATTCTCTTAGCTGATTTTACAGTTTTTACGATACCTCTTTCTATAAGTTTTCTTACGATGAAAGGCTTATAGAGTTCGGCAGCCATATCCTTAGGGATACCGCACTCGTGCAGTTGTAGGCTTGGGCCAACAACAATTACAGATCGCCCAGAATAATCTACACGCTTACCTAATAAGTTCTGACGGAAACGCCCTTGCTTACCTTTCAGAGAATCAGATAGAGATTTCAATGGTCTATTAGACTCTGATTTTACTGCTGATGATTTTCTTGTATTATCAAATAGAGAATCTACAGCCTCTTGGAGCATTCTCTTTTCGTTTCTTAGGATTACTTCTGGAGCTTTTATTTCCAAAAGTCTTTTTAAACGATTGTTTCTGATAATTACCCTTCTATAAAGGTCATTAAGGTCAGAAGTTGCGAATCTACCTCCATCAAGTGGCACGAGCGGTCTCAATTCTGGTGGGATTACTGGTAGTACTCTCATCACCATCCACTCTGGTCGGTTCTCCATTCTTGTGTTAGCACTTCTTAGGGCTTCCACTACATTAAGTCTCTTAAGAGCCTCTGTTCTTCTTTGTTTAGAACTCTCGTTATGAGCCTTATGTCTCAACTCGTAAGAAAGTTCGTCAAGATTGATTTTTTTCAATAGGTCTTCAATAGCCTCTGCTCCCATCTTCGCCACGAATTTATTGGGATCAGAGTCTTCAAGACGTTGATTTTCTATTGGTAATGTTTCTAAAATATCGAGATATTCTTCCTCGGTTAGGAATTCTAATTCGTCTATTTCATCTCCGTTTGGTCTTTTAGCAATACCTTTTTGGATTACGACATATCTTTCGTAATAGATAATCATATCCAATTTTTTTGAAGGTAATCCTAATAAATATCCAATTTTGTTTGGTAGCGAACGGAAATACCATATATGGGCAATAGGCACTACCAAGTTAATATGCCCTATTCTCTCACGACGAACTTTTTTCTCTGTAACTTCTACTCCACATCGGTCGCAGACAATTCCTTTATAGCGAATTCTCTTATACTTACCGCAAGCACATTCATAGTCTTTTACAGGTCCGAAAATTTTCTCACAGAAAAGACCATCTCTCTCTGGTTTGTGAGTTCTATAGTTAATCGTTTCTGGCTTTAAAACCTCTCCTTTTGATTCTTGTAGGATAGATTCTGGCGAAGCCAAACCGATAGTAATTTTACTAAATCTACTTGATTTATTTTTATTTGACATAATTTTAATTTAATTTGAGATTTGAAGTTTTGAGATTCGCATCCTGCTATCTCATTATTTTTATACAATTCAGTTTGATAAGTTTTGCTTAAAAATATTAAGCTTCAAATTGAATTATTCTTCAAGTCTTACATCAAGTCCAAGACCTTGTAACTCGTGAAGTAACACATTAAAGGATTCTGGGATACCTGGCTCTGGCATCGGTTCTCCTTTAGCGATTGCTTCATAAGTTTTACTTCTACCTACTACATCGTCGGACTTCACTGTAAGAATTTCTCTAAGGATATTAGATGCTCCGAAGGCCTCTAATGCCCAAACCTCCATCTCTCCGAAACGCTGGCCACCGAATTGTGCTTTACCTCCCAATGGTTGTTGCGTAATCAATGAGTAAGGACCGATAGAACGGGCGTGCATCTTATCATCAACCATATGTCCAAGTTTCAGCATATAAATTACCCCAACAGTTGCTGGCTGAGTAAATCTCTCTCCTGTACCTCCATCGTACAAATAAGTATGTCCATACTTCGGTAATCCCGCTTTGTCGGTATATTCTGTAATTTGTTCAAGACTTGCGCCATCGAATATTGGTGTTGCGAATTTTAGCCCGAGTTTTTTACCTGCCCAACCCAAAACTGTTTCGTATATCTGACCGATATTCATACGAGATGGTACCCCAAGTGGGTTAAGTACGATATCAACAGGCGTTCCATCTTCAAGGAATGGCATATCTTCTTCACGAACGATACGAGACACGATACCTTTGTTTCCGTGTCGTCCTGCCATTTTATCCCCTACATTAAGTTTTCGTTTCTTAGCAATATATACTTTTGCCAACTTCATAATTCCTGATGGCAATTCGTCACCTACAGAAATAGCGAATTTATCACGATTCTTGAGTCCTGCTATTTCGTTATATTTTATCTTGTAGTTATGGATAAGTACCTTGATAAGTTGGTTTTTCTCCTCATCATTTGTCCAATCGGAACCACTTACATTCACATAATCATTTATAGATTGTAAGAGTTTCAAAGTAAATTTTTGACCTTTACTTACTATTTCTTCTCCTAAATCATTTTGGATTCCCTGTGATGTTTTACCATTTACGAGTACAGATAGTTTCTCGATAAGTGTATTTGTAAGAGTATCGAATTTCTTTTTATAATCATTCTCTATCTCTTCCAATTTAAGTTTTTCTTCGTTTCTTTTCTTCTTATCTTTAATATTACGAGAGAAAAGTTTCTTATCAATAACTACCCCTCTCAAAGATGAGTCTGCTTTTAACGATGCATCTTTCACATCACCAGCTTTATCTCCAAAGATAGCTCTCAATAGTTTTTCTTCTGGTGTTGGATCTGCCTCTCCTTTTGGTGTGATTTTACCAACCATAATATCTCCTGGCTTCACCTCGGCACCGATTCTGATTATACCATTCTCATCAAGGTCTTTAGTAGCCTCTTCTGATACATTTGGAATATCGGAAGTGAATTCTTCCATACCAAGTTTTGTATCACGAACTTCGATAGAATATTCATCTACGTGGATAGAAGTAAACCAATCTTCGCGAACTACTTTTTCGTTAATTACAATAGCATCCTCAAAATTATACCCTTTCCAAGGCATAAAAGCAACTACTAAGTTTCTACCAATGGCTAATTCTCCTTTTTCAGTAGCATAACCATCACAAAGCACTTGGTCTTTTTCTACTCTATCCCCTACTCTCACGATAGGTTTTAGAGTGATTGTTGTGGATTGGTTCGTTTTTCTGAACTTAGGTAATTTGTAAGTTTTCGTTGCTGGTTCGAATTGGATTAAATCTTCCTCTTCTGTTCTATCATATTTCACAACAATTTTTTCAGCATCCACATACTCTACAGTTCCGCTACCTTCAGCATTTATTAATACGCGAGAGTCGGAAGCCACTTGCTTTTCTAACCCTGTTCCTACGATAGGAGCCTCTGGTTTGAGCAATGGTACTGCCTGACGCATCATATTAGAACCCATCAAGGCACGGTTGGCGTCGTCGTGTTCCAAGAAAGGAATAAGAGATGCCGAGATACCCGAAATTTGGTTCGGAGCAATATCAATCAAATTAACTTTATCTGGTTCCACCACTGGATAATCGCCATCTACTCTGGCAATTACTCTATCAGTAGCGATAGTTCCATCATCGTTCATTTCCACATTGGCTTGGGCAATTACTTTTGCCTCTTCATCTTCTGCATTGAGGTAGATAGGTGCTGAGTTCAAATCCACTTTACCATCTTTCACCTCTCTATAAGGTGTTTCTATGAAACCTAAGTTATTGATTTTAGCATAGATACCTAATGAAGAAATCAAACCAATGTTCGGTCCTTCTGGGGTCTCAATTGGACAAATTCTTCCATAGTGGGTATGGTGCACATCTCGTACCTCAAATCCTGCTCTTTCTCTAGAAAGACCACCAGGCCCAAGAGCTGATAATCTTCTCTTATGGGTAACCTCCGAAAGTGGGTTCGTTTGGTCCATAAACTGAGAAAGTTGGTTTGTTCCAAAGAATGAGTTAATCACGGAAGTAAGGGTCTTAGCATTCACCAAGTCTATCGGAGTAAATGTCTCATTATCACGGACATTCATTCTCTCTTTTATTGTTCTGGCAATTCTTGAAAGTCCTACCCCAAACTGCCCTGCCAACTGCTCTCCAACAGTCTTGATTCTTCTGTTAGAAAGGTGGTCTATATCATCTACTTCTGCCTTAGAATTTGCTAATTCTATTAGGTGTTTGATGATAGCAATAATATCCTCCTTCGTCAATACCTCAGTAGTAATTGGGATATTAAGATTTAATTTTTTATTTAATCTATAACGACCTACTTCTCCCAAAGAATATCTCTGCTCGGAGAAGAAGAGCTTTTCTATAATACCCCTTGCAGTCTCCTCATCAGGTGGGTCTGCATTTCTCAACTGGCGATAGATATATTCCACAGCCTCTTTTTCAGAGTTTGTAGGGTCTTTTTGTAAGGTATTCTGAATAATAGAAAACTCTCCTGAATTTTCCTTATGGATAAGGATTGTCTTCACGCCAGAGTCTAGAATTGATTCTATCACAGATTCATCTATTACAACCTCTCTGTCTATGATTGTTTGGTTTCTCTCAACAGATACCACCTCTCCTGTATCTTCATCTACGAAATCCTCAAACCAAGTATGCAGAACTTTCGCTGCCAAAGTTCTTCCCTCTACTTTTTTAAGATTAGCTTTGGTTACTTTTATCTCCTCTGCAAGGTCAAAAATACCCAAAATATCTTTATCAGACTCATATCCTATTGCTCTCAGAAGAGTCGTCAATGGTAATTTTTTCTTTCTATCAATATATGCATACATTACATTATTGATATCCGTCGTAAATTCCATCCACGAACCCTTGAACGGGATAATTCTCGCATAATATAACTTAGACCCATTGGCGTGATATGTCTGTCCAAAGAATCCACCTGGCGAACGGTGTAATTGAGTAACAACTACTCGCTCGGCACCATTGATGATAAACGAACCACTCGGCGTCATATAAGGAACTTGCCCTAAATACACCTCTTGAATACTCGTTTCAAAATCCTCGTGCTCTGGGTCTGTACAATATAATTTCAATCTCGCTTTGAGAGGTACCGCGTAGGTAAGCCCCCTCTCCACACACTCGTCAATCGTATAACGAGGAGAATCCACCAAATAATCCAAAAACTCCAACACAAATTGGTTTCTGGAATCCGTAATTGGGAAATTTTCTTGGAAAGTCTTGAACAATCCCTCATCCTTCCTATTCTCTGGCAATGTATCCAACTGGAAAAACTCTCTGAACGATTCAATCTGCAAATCCAAGAAATCAGGCGTGATTAACTTCCCCTTTACAGAAGAGAAATTAATCCTTTGATTTTGCTGGTTTTCAGCTGTTTTTTTACTCATAAAAAGTTTAAGAATAAATTTAAGTTAAAAAATATTTTGATTATAAAAAATATCTGGGAAAATTTCATTTGCAAAACACAAACAAGACTATTGTTATTTTATTTGGTACATTCTTCAATAAATCTCGTCTATATTTTCAAAAAATCCCCCAAACTGCAACACCGATATATCTTTTCACGGCGTAGTGCAAAATATTTTCTACCCCTTGATGCCTAAAATTATTTATTAATAGTTACTACAAACACAAAATCCCCTTCAAATCACTTTGAAGAGAACATTCCTTATCTAATATTAACTATTCACAAACAAAATAATGCACCAAATTGTCTGCAAAGATAGTATTTTATTTCAACCTACACAAATATTTTTTATGAACAATATGTTTTTTAATAACAGAGACATCTAACTAAATAAAATACCATCTCTGATGAGATGGTATTTTTTATTTTTATTATTTTCTATAAAATGTATAAGTCATAGTATCCTCTACTCCATCATCATTTACATCTTCTTTCTTTTCTAAAACGAGTATTTTGTCTGTTATTTGTTTCACTACTATGTTTTGCCATACTGGGTTGTCTCCTGATAACTCTTTATATTTCATTTCAGTTCCCTTCTCATTTAGATAATATTCTGCTCTATCTATTTCTTCTACACATTTTCCATTTTTATTTTCAAATTCATGTTGGATTATAATACCACTTCTCTCTGCTCCGAAGTCCCAGTAAGATTGTTTCCTACACTCATCATTAATATAAACTTCAGATCTCCCAGCAGTAGTTGCTGGATTTCCAGATACCATTGAAAAACTTTTAACATACCATTTTCCGAGTATTTTTTTCTCTATTGGTATTTGTATTTCTGTGGATTTTTCATTTTTGTCGTCTCCCCCATTTCTACAAGATACACTTACTAACGCTACGGCAGACATCATTGCCATTAAAAAAACTGTTTTCTTCATTTAAAAAAAATTTAATTAAACATTAACTTCCACGAATATACATCTTTACCTACGCAAAACATGTATCAAAAAATGGGTATTTTGCGTTTTTTTTAGATTTACATAAATCATTTATAAATAATGTTTTATATTTGATCTAATTTTACAAAACCCTATTTCATACTTAAATTACCCAAAAAAAATGAATTCAGAAATTGTTAATAAAATAAAAAAACTACGCCTTGAAAAAGGATTTTCTCATACAGAAATGGCGGATAAACTAAATATTACTCGCTCGGCATATCAGCGTTTAGAATCTGGAGAAACTTATTCTTGGGCCAAATATTTGGATAATATTATAGAAACATTAGAAACAACTCCAAAAGATTTCTTTAACGATATAGGAAAGCCTATTATCCACCAAATAAACAAAGATAATTCTGTGGAGTATATAACAAAACATCTTTATCAAGAAAATAAAGAAACTACGGCTAAATTAATAGAATCCTATGAAGCCCGTATCAAGGAAAAAGATGAACAAATTATGTTCCTAAAAAAACTTTTAGAAAATAAAAATCCTTAAAAATCTATATGTTTAAAGGCTACTTCTAACGAGGTAGCCTTTTTATTATTTATTTTATAATATTTAAAAAAAAATCGCTTGTTAATTAAAATAAAAATAATACCTTTGTAACAACTAACTAACCATAAAAACTTT
>CAKAOY010000052.1 GCA_916710115.1 uncultured Bergeyella sp. | reverse complement strand
GCAGGAAGTATCTCCAATTATTTCCCAAATAATGTAATAGAAGGGATGTTGGCAGGTATTGGTATTATCATTATTTTAAAACAAATACCTAATGCCTTAGGATTTTCTGATAATAACAAATTTACCCAACATTTATTTGACTCTGGGATTAATATGGCATATTTCACAGAGAGATTAGGGGCGATACACCTTGGTGCGATCATCATCACGATAGTATCCATTGTGGTTCTTTTGATTTGGGATAACGTACCTGCTCTTAACAAAATAAAACTCTTACCAAGTGCATTAGTAGCGGTTACCGTTGGGATTGCCCTCAATGAAATATTTAAAATAACAGGGGCTAACCTTGCGGTAGATGAAAGTAGATTAGTAAAATTGCCTACACCTCAGTCTTTTGATGAAATAAAAGAAATGATAAAACTTCCTGATTTCGCAGGATTTGCTAACCCTAAAATTTGGATAACGGGAGGTACCATAGCTATAGTAGCATCTATTGAAACTCTTCTCTGTATTGAGGCATCAGATAGACTAGATAACAAAAAAAGAATCACGGATACTAACCTTGAATTAAAAGCTCAAGGTATCGGGAATATCATAAGTGCATTCATCGGTGGATTGCCTATTACATCTGTTGTTGTTCGTTCTTCTGCGAATGCAAATGCAGGAGCTACCTCTAAACTTTCAGCAATCATTCACGGAGTATTACTTTTAGTTTGTGTATTATCTATACCTATGATTCTAAATCTAATACCTCTAGCCACATTAGCAGCCGTTCTCATTTTGGTAGGATACAAATTAGCAAAACCTGCTACATTTAAACATTTTTGGCATTATGGTAAATTTCAATTCATTCCATTCTTGGCAACAGTATTGGCCGTAGTATTCCTTGACCTATTAAAAGGAGTAAGCGTAGGATTGGCCATTTCAATATTCTATATTTTACAAGGGAATATGAAGAGAGCCTACTACCTAAGCCGTGAGGAATTAGAAAACACCGACGAATTCACCTTAAAACTTGCAGAAGAGGTCTCTTTCTTAAACAAAGCAGCTATCAAAAAAACGCTAAAAAATGTTACCCCAAACTCTAAGGTTACTATTGATGCTCGTAATACATCTTACATTACTGTAGATGTTTTAGAACTTATCCAAGACTTTACCAATATCCGGGCAAAAGAAGATAATATTGAAGTAATACTACTCGGATTCTAATGGAACAAAAAATTCTAATATCAACATTACTCATAGGAGAGCGATATAAAATATTATTAACCATAAAAAAAAGAAAATATGAAAGTCCACACAGAAGAAACGCAAGCAACTATAACCCCCGAAAAAGCGGTGCAATTCCTAAAAGAAGGCAATGAAAGGTTTATTAATAATTTAAAAATAAATAGAAACCTACTCCAACAAGTAGATGCCCTACAAGATGGACAATGGCCTTTTGCTGTAATCCTCACTTGTATTGATAGCCGTGTGGCTACAGAACTTATTTTTGACCAAGGATTGGGAGATATTTTCGTAGTAAGAATTGCGGGGAATTTTGTCAATCAAGATATTCTTGGGTCATTAGAATTTTCTTGTAATATTGCTGGAGCCAAACTAATCGTGGTATTAGGACATCATAATTGTGGAGCATTAAAAGGCAGTATTGATGCTGAAAAAGTAGAAGATTTAGGAATGGATAATCTCAACCACCTAATTTATCATTTTGACCCTATTATTAATGAAATACTACAAGAAGGAGAAGAACGAACATCAGAAAATAAAGACCTTGTAGATAGATTAACTTATGCCAATATCCGACATACTATCAATGATATCCGCCATCAAAGTTCCATTCTAAGAAAACTAGAAAAACAAGGGAAAATAAAAATCGTAGGAGCTAATTATGATGTTAAAACCGGTATCGTAGAATGGCTATAAGCATAACAAAAAGAGACACCAAATATGATGTCTCTTTTTTTATTTTATTGTATTTTCTATTTCTTTCAAGTAATCAATCAATTGTGTTGTTTCTTGCTTAGTTAGTTTCGCCTTAGGATGTTGGGCGATATAACCTCTTAGTGGCATCCTTTCTTGCTCCAAATCGGCAATAGAGTTCTCTAACATAGACAGCTGTAAATCCTTATTGTAAGTTTCCCATATTGAAAGATTCATATGCTCTCTCCCTTCATTAATATGGTTTTTGATAGACCAAGAAATAGGTGCTATGTATGAATATCGTGGATAAATAGTCTCATTAGAATGACAATCATAACACGCCCTTTGTAGGATATTTTTAATATTCTGTGGCGTTTTATAGATATCTACAAAGTTTTCCGACATCTTTACAGATGGATTTTTTCTATCCACAGGGATTAATTGTATCACCCCAAATATCACCCCAACATAGGCTATATATATCATTATCTTTTTCATTTTTTCGTTTCTATTTCAGTTCCCAATCATCAATAATATTCTCCCATAGAGGACGGATTTCGAGAATTTTATTGTATATGAATACATCCTCTGCTGGTTTAAAATTTTTAAAATCCATAGCATCCCAAATACCATTTCCATTATCATCTACCAATATTCTAGCTGTATATTTTGCAGGAGGAAGAGCTTCAAACTTAACATTCTGAGAATCTACCCTTTGTGAATACTTCACATCATTTTGGGTGTTTAATAATTGTAGCCAAAATGTATTCTTCGGTTTTTCCTTCAAGCGAAATTCCACACTCCCAAAATTCTCTGGTTTTTCCACATCAAAGTTAAACTGATATGTCTTCGACAAAGTCTCATAATATGTATTCATTGTTCCTTGAGGAATTATTAGCTCATACTTTTTGCCGTTCACAAACTTACTTTCTATCTTAATTTTCCTTGAATTATCCTCCGAAATTTTCGCCTTAAAATCTCGAACTACCGCACTATCCTCTTTCAAAATCCATTTCTCAGGACGAATTTCAGTAATGACTTTATTTGCTTCCAATACTAATTTATTAATTGGCGGAATCGATGTACCTATCGAATTAGAAATACTAAACTCCTTCTCGGAACTTGCCTTATAAAATGGCGAAATAACACCTTTCAATCCATCAGCACGATAAGAAAATTTTAATCCAACATTGCTATTTTTATCCGATAAATTAAGTTTTTTTGTATCAAACCACACAAATGCAGAATCCGAAAACTTACGATGCTCTACCTTATAGTCCTTCAAGATTTCTATCTCCGATTGAATATCCACTCGCTCTGGATTCCCCTCAAATTTCAACAAAAAACCACTTGGTAATTCCTTATATTCTACAAATTTTACTGCATTTTTTGAGGGAAGCGTTCGGATTTCCATATTTGAAATATTCTGATATAAATCCAAATCCTTCTCTTGAAAAAATATCTCCTCCTTCCCTGCTGTAGGCACCAAATTTTGGTCAGCATCATCAAAAGCTATCAATCTATATTTTCCTTTAGCCAAATTATTCAGTTCAAAATACCCATCTTCATCAGCCTTAGTGATGTAATAAGGTTTTTTACCGTAATCCATCGTATCTTTTACTTGGTATAGCCCCACTACAAAATTTCTTTTTGGATCATTTTTATCCTTCGTGAAAACATATCCACTCTTTTCTATCCCACTGATATTCAAACTATCTAACTTATCCCCCGTAGAAAATACAAAATTAAAATACGGCAATACATTCCCCTCATTATTATCGGCTATTGCATTTCCAAAATTAAAATTATATGTTGTATTTTCCTTCAAATCTTCGTCCCACTCTATTTCCAAATACTTATTTGGGAGCGTCGTAGGAGTTATTTTTTTATATCTAATTGACGGAGAAATCATCAAATTTTTCTGAATATCTTTCAACACGATATACTCAGAGAAATCTAGTCGTAATTTTTTGAGTTTAGTAGATACATTTACTCGCGTAGTATCAATATTATAGCTCATTAGTCGAGGGGCAATCGTATCTTTCCCCCCTCCTACGGGCGAGCCAACCCTTGCACAAGATGCTAGCAACAAACAGAGTAGCCACAAAAAAAGTGATTTTCTCATTATTTTTTTTTGCGAAGATAAAAAATCTCTATCAGAAGAACAATTAAATCAACTTCTATTAGAACTATTATCCATAAATATTATTATTAAGAAAATATTCATTATCAACTCATTATCTCAAACGAGATTATATTAAATATTCATAAAACAATCTACAGAATATTATTGATTTTATAAAAAATTAAAATTCCATCAATTTTTTAAACGAAATATTCTTTCATTTACCAAGTTTTCTTAAATTTGCAATCACTTAATAAAACTAACAATGGCTGAACAAGCAACCTATTTATTCTCTACACAAACAAGCAAAGATTTAGCAGAAAAAATTGCTAAACATTATGGACAAGAACTCGGGAAAATCAATTTCCAGCAATTCAGCGATGGAGAATTTGAACCCGTTTTAGACCAAAGCGTACGAGGCGGACGAGTATTTATCATCGGTTCTACATTCCCACCTGCGGATAATCTGCTAGAACTCCTACTGATGATAGACGCTGCAAAAAGAGCATCTGCTAAGAACATCACGGTAGTGATTCCATACTACGGTCTGGCAAGACAAGACAGAAAAGACAAACCAAGAGCCCCAATCGGTGCCAAGTTAGTGGCTAACCTCCTAACAGCAGCAGGCTCTACAAGAGTGATGACGATGGATTTGCATGCCGACCAAATCCAAGGTTTTTTTGAAATACCAGTAGATCACCTGTATGCTTCCACGATTTTCATTGATTATATTAGAGAATTGAATATTGAAAATCTCACCATTGCATCTCCCGATATGGGTGGAGCAAAAAGAGCAAGAAACTATGCAAGCCACCTCGGTGCTGAAGTTGTAATCGCCTACAAAGAGCGTAAAAAAGCCAATGTAATAGAAGACATGTTCCTTATTGGTGATGTGAAAGACAGAAATGTCATCCTCATCGATGATATGATTGACACAGCAGGAACACTCTGCAAAGCAGCAGATATCCTTGTAAAAAATGGTGCAAAATCCGTAAGAGCTATTGCCACACATGGTGTTTTCTCTGGGAAAGCCTACGAAAATATAGAAAATTCTGCCTTGGAAGAAGTAATAGTAACAGACTCTATCCCTGTGAAATTGGACAAAACATCCAAAATTAAAGTCCTTTCATGTGCGCCACTCTTTGCCGATGTAATGAAATCAGTGCATTCTCACCAATCAATCAGTAACAAATTTATTATATAATATATTTATATACAATATTTTATAAATGAAAACAAAATAATTTTAGTTTTAAAACCTATATTTAAAATTAATTTAGTATCTTTGCATTTCTAAAATTTAACAAAAATATTTTTTATCAAATGAAATCAATTACAATTCAAGGTTCAAAAAGAGAAAGCGTAGGTAAAAAATCTACAAAAGCTTTACGCGATGCTGAGTTAGTTCCTTGTGTTGTTTATGGTGGAAAAGAACCAATTAATTTCTCTGCTACTGAGAAATCTTTCAAAAATTTGGTTTATACCCCAGACGCACACACTGTGGAACTTGTTATCAACGGAGAAACTATCCAAGCTGTTCTTCAAGATATTCAATTCCACCCAATTACAGACAGAATTCTCCACGCAGATTTCTATCAACTTTCTGCTGACAAACCAGTTATTATGGAAGTTCCTGTAAAAATCACTGGTAGAGCAAAAGGTGTTGTAGCAGGTGGTGTTCTTCGCCAATCTTTCAGAAAATTGAAAGTAAAAGCTGTTCCTGCAAATCTTCCAGATGAGATAGTAGTAGATGTTACTCCACTCAGAATTGGTAACAAACTATATATCGGAGATATTAAGAACGATGCTTACACATTTATGCACCCAGACAATGCAGTAATTGCCGCTGTGAAGATGTCTAGAAATGCAATGAAAAACGGTGCATCAGCAGCTGGTGATGATGATGAATAATCATATCCATTAAGAAGTGTAAAAAACAGTTAATCTGATATTAATAAAAATAATCGTTAGGGACTTTCCTAGCGATTATTTTTATTATAATTAAAACTTCTTCCGATACAAAATATTAATTTATATAATGATTTTTATCAATAAAATGTCTTTCATATTAATATTTTTATTACTTTTGTAAAAATTTACATTTAAAATAATTCATTTTGAGCATTTTTAAAAACATTATCAAGTCTTTTTTTCCTTTTTCTGATGAGAATGAGGAAGTATCAGATGTGATAATAGAGCATAAAAATGAACATATTGATGAAAAATTCGTCCGTAATTTTAGTAATGGAGGCGGATATTTCAACTATTGTAGAGACGAAAAGGAGGCGCTCATCACCCTAAATAAAATTATAAAAACGGAAAAAATCAAGAAAGTTTTATGCTTTGATGAAGATTTAAAAAAGTTTTTGGATATTATTGAGATTCCTTCTATAAGAAAAATCACACCTGATATAGATGCTTCATTCATCACTTGCGAATATTTAGCAGCCAATAATGGAAATTTTGTATTAACGGAAAACAATATTTCGTATTATCAATCTGGGGCACTCCCAAAAATCAGAATTATAATGGCTCATGTTTCTCAGATTATCCCCACCTTGGAAGATGCTATGCAGAGATTTAAGAGAAATGGAAAGGTGCGGAAAAATATAACTTCTATTGGGGGAGCAGACCATCTTGTCTCTAAAAATGATGATAAAAATAAATATTTCTTACTTTTATTAGAAGATTGATGGATAAGAGTTTTTTTCAACGATTAATTTTCGGCAGTATATATTGCTTGATAGTTATTTTTTGCACTAATGCGGTTGGTTCTAGAATATTTTCTATACCTCAGAAATATCTTTACTATGGAATGATTACTTTCTTTTCTTTCATAGGATTATGGGAGTGTGTTCGTATAATGAAATTTGACAATTCGTGGGAAAAATATGCCGTGCTACCTCTTGCTTGTACTATTTGGTATAAATTTTCAGTAAAATATTTTAATGGAGGTTTTCATTTTAATTTTAATCTTTCTGAAATTTTAGGGCTTACTCTTATTGCATTGGCTATTATTACTCTTTTTCGGTTTAAATATGAACTTTCTAAAAATAATGGTAAATTAATTTTCTCACTGGTTTATAGCATATTTGGTATGGGATATGCTCTATCTTTGCCAAATATAGATAGAAATATATTCAGTAATGAAGCCATGTTTTTATTCATTCTCATTTGGAGTAGTGATACTTTTGCCTATTGTTCTGGCAGATTATTTGGAAAACATAAAATGGCTCCAACTATTTCTCCTAAAAAAACTTGGGAAGGCTTCATCGGAGGAGTAATTCTCACACTTGTTTTATGTTGTTTTATAGAATCTCGCTTCGGATACCTACGAGGGAATTGGATTATCGTAGGAGTTTTAGTAGCGACTTTTGCTCCGCTGGGAGATTTAGTAGAGAGCCAGCTCAAAAGAAATTTTAATGTGAAAGACAGCGGAAACATCATACCTGGGCATGGTGGTATCTTGGATAGATTAGATAGTTTTATACTTTGTGCTCCAGTTATTTACATTTATTTCATTATAGATAAATGGCTTTATTAATATTTTATAATTAAAAAAGATAATAAATATGACACTTCACAGAGAAGGAAAAGAGACGATTTCAATAGCATCAATCGTATTGGCAGTTATAGTATTAGCCTCATCATACTTAGGTAATTGGGGACTTTTAATTTCTGTTCCGTTTTTCGTAATTTATTGTTTAATCTTATGGTTTTTTCGAGTACCGAAGAGAACTATTTTGGAACATAGAGAGAATATCGTGGCCCCTGTTGATGGAAAGGTTGTAATGATAAAAGAAGTAGAAGAACCTGAGTTTCTGAATAGCAAAGCTCTACAAATATCTATTTTTATGTCGCCGCTGAATGTCCATATCTGCCGCTACCCTGTCACAGGAAAAGTAATCT
>CAKAOY010000051.1 GCA_916710115.1 uncultured Bergeyella sp. | reverse complement strand
TTTTCAGATTTGATTGATCCATACAATAAATTCTATCAAACTCATCAAAATCCCAAACTTGGAAAGGTCTTGAGCGTTGCATAGAAATATCAACTCCGTGATTTTTTGCCACTTGGATTGCTCTTTCATCTGGACATTCACCACGATGAAAAGCACTTGTACCTGCAGAATCAACAACGAAATCGGTCGGTAATTTACTCTTCAAAATACCTTCGGCAAGAGGGCTCCTACATATATTACCCAAGCAGACCATTAAAATTTTCATAATCTATACTATAAAATTATCAATTTTTAATTTTATCTGACAAATCCTTTACATATTTCTTAATTTCTCTATCTATATTAGATAAATCTCTAATGGTATCGCAAGCATGCATCACTGTTGCATGATCTCTACCTCCTGTCTCCTTACCTATTTTCTTAAAGGTAGAATTGGTAAGCTCCTTTGCAAAATACATTGATAGTTGTCTCGGAAGGGTGTATTCTCTTTTTCTAGACTTAGACACAAGATTCTCTTTCTCCACACCAAAATAACTACACACCACATCTTGAATATATGGAATATCTATCACTTTATTCTGTTTCGTAGCGATTTTATCAATAGTTTCTTTTAATAGTTCAAGCGTAGGTTCCATCTTATACACTGTAGCATAAGCAATTACAGAGTTAATAACACCTATCAATTCACGGACATTAGAATTAACCTCATAGGCCAAATAATCTATCATCTCGTCAGGAAGTACAATACCATCTATACTCAATTTATCAACAATAATATCTCTTCTTGTAACGAAATCTGGTGATTTTATCTCCGTAGTTACACCCCATTTAAAACGAGAAATAACCCTCTCCTGAATATCTTGAATATCGGAAGGTGCTCTATCTGAAGTCAAGATAATTTGTTTCCGATTCTGATGAAGGTGATCAAAAATATGGAAAAACGCCTCCTGAGTACCCGTTTTACTCGATAAAAATTGTATATCATCAATAATCAAAACATCTATCATCTGAAAGAAATTCTGAAAATCTGTCTTATTTTGAGACTTTGCAGCAGCAATGAATTTCTGAATAAATGTTTCAGAGGAAATGTAATGCACCACCTTTTCAGGATATAACCTCTTGATTTCCATGCCTATTGCGTGGGTAAGATGAGTTTTTCCTACCCCTACACCTCCATAAAGGAATAATGGGTTAAATGCCGTAATCCCTGGTCGTTTCGCAATACTTCGCCCCACAGTAGAGGCAAATTTATTACTCTCACCCTCAATATAATTATCAAAAGTAAGGTTTGGATTAAGATTTGATTCTATATTAACTTTCGGGATTCCTGGTGCCACAAGCGGATTCACTAGCTTTGTAAAAACAGGTGAAGCTTGTTGATTTTTAGGAGGTTGCATAGACATCCCCTTCACATTGCTCTGGGCAAGCATTTTATTAGAATAGTATAATTTTATCTTCTTTCCGAAAAAATTTCTCAAAGCAACGGACAACATATTAATATAGTTTTCCTCGATATACTCTTTGTAGAAATCACTTGGCACATAGAGTGTTAGATTTCCATCTACCCAAGAAATAGGATACACCCTCTCAAAAGTGATATCAAAAGACTTTCGCAATTTCTTAGATTCTTCGCTTTCTTGCTGGGCATCAAGATTTTCCCTCATAAATTGCAGGCACCTCTCCCATATAAAAGATAGTTCTTGGTTCATTTCCGTATTTGACAAGTGATTATTGTATGTTGATTGATTTTGTAGATATTTTGTTCCATTTCATCCCTCTTTAAAAATATTTTAAAATATTTTAAAAAGCAAAAATTGGGTTCTGCAAAGATGCGACAATCATTGTGGAAAAAAAAAATTTCAAACTATTGTATTTTTAAAAATATATTTGTATGATTGAATTTTTAATACTTTAAAAATGCTACAAACAACTCACCAAATAAGGGTTCGCTATGGAGAAACTGACCCTATGAAATATGTATATTATGGAAATTATGCCGAATATCTAGAAGTTGCACGAGTTGAATTATTCCGAAAAATAGGAATTTCGTATAACGAAATTGAGCAACGAGGAATATGGCTTCCTGTATCTGAATATTCTATAAAATACTTAAAACCAGCAAAATATGATGATTTATTAGAAATAAAAACTACCATAAAAAAACTACCATCGGTGAGAATAGAATTTGAGTATGAAATATACAATCAAGCCAACGAAAAGCTCACAGAGGCTCATACAACACTCTTCTTCCTTGATGCCGAAAAACAAAAAATCACAAAATGCCCAGAGTTCCTAATAAATCTCATCAAAAAATATTGGCTAGAATAAAAAAAATAAGCTATCTCCCTATGAGATAGCCTATTTTTTTTTAAGAACCGCAATCACATTGCACACTAATATCTGAAACCGACTGCACACGCTCTACCTTGTCATGCTTAGAAAGAGTAAGCCTTACTATACTATCTTCCAAGGCGACTAAATTATGAGGAATAGTTCCTCCAAGAGTAAGAATATCTCCTTTTTCCAAATTATAAATTTTACCCTCTACACCAAAATCTACTCTCCCCTCAAATAGCTCTACCACAATAGGATATGGAGTTTGGTGCTCTTTCATTTCTTGCCCTTTTTTCATTGTTATTCTTATTTCTTTTGAAAATGGAGTCTCAAAAATAGGCTCAATATTGGGCTTATTATCTTTATAAGTAATGTTTTTTAATAAAGAATTAGTTTGCATAACTTTATTTTTTTAGAATAATACTATATAACTATCTGCAAAGATATGATTTTTACACATAAAATACTATAATAACAAATAATTATTTTATTTTTTAATTAAACCTTATATTTGTATTTCAAAATATTTTTTATGAAACGAAATAAAAATATTGTCTCACTATCCCAAGACCATCATTTTGGGTTATTATGCGGTTGGAAAGTAAAAAAAGGAATCAAAAATAATATTTCCTATGAAAGAATTCGGAAATATGTAGATTTTTATTGGCATACTCATTTGCATGAGCATTTCAAAGCAGAAGAAGAGATTCTTTTCCCATTGGGAAAACACGAATATATAGACCAAGCACTGGGGGAACACATTGAAATAAAGGAACTTATAGAAGCTATCAATCAAGTAGAAGAGGTAACACTTCTAGAACTTTTTGCAGATTTAATTACCAAACATATACGATTTGAGGAACGAATTCTATTTCCTTATTTAGAAGAAACTCTTGATGAGAATACCCTAAATGAAGTTGGAAAAAAATTAGATGCTATCCACCACGATACAGAGGAAGAGTACGAGGATGAATTTTGGAAATGAAAAAAAGTTGTCCTTAAAAAGACAACTTTTTTAAGTTTATATTCCTCTCACGATGAAATAATTTTTCTTACCTTTCTGCAAAAGTAAATATAAATTGGCTATCAAATCCTCTTCTCTTACGATAAAAGTTTCATTTACCTTTTCTTTATTTACGGAAAGTGAGTTTCCTTTCAATTCTCTTTGCACTTCGCTTTTGGATTTAAGGAACTCCGATTTTTCAGAGAATAAATCAACAACATTTGCTCCTATTAGTTCTGATTTTTTAACTTCTTTCTGTGGAACACCATTGAAAATTTCCAAAAACAGATTCTCATCAAGTCCTACCAAATCCTCAGCAGTAGATTTTCCAAATAAAATTTCGGTTGCCTTGATAGCTTTATCTAAATCCTCTTGACTATGGACCAAAATAGTAATCTGTTCAGCTAATTTTCTCTGCAATTTTCTCTCGTGAGGAGCCATTCTATGCTCATCAATAAGGTTTTCTATTTCCTTCTTAGAAAGAAAAGTATATATTTTAATATATCTTTCAGCATCGGCATCGGCAGTATTAAGCCAAAATTGATAGAATTTATATGTCGATGTTCTATTCTTATCTAGCCAAATATTTTCACCTGCCTCGGATTTACCAAATTTAGAGCCATCAGCTTTTGTGATGAGTGTGCAAGTCAATCCATAGGCTTCTCCTTGTATTTTTCTACGAATAAGCTCAGTTCCCGTAGTTATATTCCCCCATTGGTCAGAGCCACCCATTTGAAGTTTAACATTATGATTTTCATATAAATACATAAAATCATACCCTTGTAGAAGTTGGTAAGTAAATTCAGTGAAACTCATTCCTTCTTGAAATTCGCCATTAAGTCTCTTTTTCACGGAGTCCTTCGCCATCATATAATTAACAGTGATTAATTTACCAATCTCACGAGCAAAATCAAGAAAGGTAAAATTCTTCATCCAATCGTAATTATTAACCAATACTGCAGAATTTGGTTCTTTGCCTGAAAAATCTATAAATCGCTCCAACTGAGCCTTTAATCCCACTACATTCTTTGCCAAGGTCTCCTCATTAAGAAGATTTCTCTCATTAGATTTCCCTGATGGATCACCAATCATCCCCGTAGCACCTCCCACAAGAGCATATGGCTTATGTCCAAATCTTTGAAAGTGCTTCAAGATTAGAATAGGCACGAGATGTCCCAAATGCAAGGAATCCGCTGTTGGATCAAACCCTACATAAGCCGAAACCATTTCTTCATCTAATAATTTTTCCGTCCCTGGTATCATATCAGCAAGCATACCTCGCCACCTAAGCTCTTCAATAAATGCATTCATTATCATAAAATTTAGGCAAATATACAAATTAAATTTTTCATCTTGTATCTTTTTAAAGATGAACTGTTTTAATCTATTTATAATAAAAAATAAGTCTAAAAAATTAGACTTATATCATAATACCTCTATACAGCTACATTATTTTCTCTCAGAGCATCGTTTAGGGAAGTTTTCTTGTCGGTAGATTCTTTTCTCTTACCAATAATCAATACACACGGTACTTGATACTCACCTGCAGGGAATTTTTTTGTATAGCTACCTGGTATAACTACTGAACGGGCAGGTACTCTCCCCTTCAATTCGACTGGAGTTTCGCCAGTTACATCAATAATTTTAGTAGACGCGGTGAGCACCACATTAGCCCCAAGCACTGCCTCTCTCTCTACCAGAACCCCCTCTACTACAATACATCTAGAACCTATAAACACATCATCTTCTATAATAACTGGGGCTGCCTGCAATGGCTCCAATACCCCTCCTATACCTACTCCACCACTAAGATGTACATTTTTACCAATCTGTGCACAACTACCCACCGTAGCCCAGGTATCTACCATTGTCCCGCTATCAACATAGGCACCGATATTCACATAAGAAGGCATCATAATCACTCCACTTGCCACGAAAGCTCCTTCTCTCGCAATAGCGTGCGGAACTACTCTCACCCCTTTTTCTGCATAATTTTTTTTCAACGGAATCTTATCATGAAACTCAAATGGACCTACCTCAATAGTAGCCATTTTTTGTATAGGGAAATACATTACAACCGCCTTTTTCACCCATTCATTCACTTGCCAGCCTGTTGCTGTTGGCTCTGCTACACGAAGCTCTCCTAAATCTAATTTTGCAATCACCTCTCGAATAATTGCTTGATTATCCTCATTTTGTAATAATTCTCTATTATCCCAAATTTCTTCAATTTTTGTTTGTAAAGACATAATTTTATTTTTTTATTAAAGCTATTATCGTTTTGTATCGGGGAAAGCATTTACTTCAAAATCCCCTGAATTATCATAAAAAGTATATTCTGTAAAATCTTCTTTTGCCCTCATTCCATTAGCACCCACGAGACTATTTCCTTTATTATCCATTACAAAAACAGAATCTTTTGTACTCATTTCCTTTTTATTTTTATCCCAAAATATAGATTTCGTCTTAAAGGAAGTTCCATCGCTAGTTAATATCCGCACATTTCCTTTTGCCTCATAGGTATTCTTTTTTTCATTGAAAACTGCATAATCAGCCCATATTTTCCCTGGTTTTTTTGCTTTTTTCTTATCAAAATACTCCAAATAAAAACCTTTTTTAGCCACAACATAAGGTGAATCCACATACTCATACTTTTCTATTATTTTGGCTCTAAATTTCAGATTAATATTGCCAGAATCTCTGCGAACGATATCAGTATTATATATAATCTGAGAGGGAAAATTCTTATTTGCACTACCTTTTTTAGCGGAAATTTTATCCTCACAAGATTGTACCCAAATGGTAATTAGTAGCATTGCACCAAAATAGACTACATTACTAAGATTCATTTAGTTATAATTTTTAATCAAACTCCACTTTTCGGAACCAAAGGTCTGAAAAATTCAATCCAACTTTCAGATTAAAAAAACTTTGATTTATCAAATTATTCTGTGTAGTTCCTCTCTTACCTACTTCTATCGCAATATCTAAAGAACTCATTTTATTTATATTAGAATTCTCAAATGGAAATGATGCACCTGCCGTTACAGCAAATTCATTAATGCTTTTTGCTATACCTCCTACCAGATTTAGGCTAAGTCCCCCCTTCTCATAATAGGCTCCAAATCTATAGATTACCCTTGAAAAATAGTTTCGGAAATTGTTATAATCCGGTAGCCACCAACCTCCCATCGATACCTTATAAGCATCTTGATAAGGAAACGGTTTTCCTAAAAATTGTATTTCCTGTCCCCTTCTATAATCGAATTGTGTAGACGCATACCACTTAGCATCTTTTCCATAACCTACTCCCACTGAAAATTCCTCTGGAATAAGATTCTTACTTATCGTCTTTTTATAATCTATTAAAGTCTCATTCTCCTTTGTCTCCTCATCTAAATAATAATAGGTACTATTTTTATAATCGGTATTCGCTTCTCCATTTCCTCCAAAAGTATAAGTAGCCCCCAAGGTGATTTTTTTATCATTCCTGAATTTATGTTGAAAAACAAAACCTCCCGTAAAATTGAAATTTTTCACCTTAGTATTCGTCTCATAACCATTAATAAGATTAACATTTTTAGAAGTAACTTCTTCTAAATCAGTTAACTTACCAAAAATATAATTTGTCTTAATCCCTAATGAAAAATGACTATTAATATGATAGGACAATGCTCCTTGTAATGATGATAAAGCTCCACTCCCTTGAAAACGGCTCACAAAAGAATCCGAAGCATTCAAAAATTCATATGACTTAGAACTATATGGCTGATAATTTACCCCAAATTTCACTCTTTTGGAAATAGGAAATGAAAAGGAAATGTTAGACAAATAGGTAGAATGTTTTTCAGATTTCGAACTTTGATTGTTTGACGAGAAATAATTATTTTCATTCGTCCCCTCCAAAGTAAAGGAAGTCATTCCAAAATTCTGGTTACCAGCAGGGTTCTGAAAATTAAACCTATTATTAAAATCATTTACAAAAGCGGTAGAAATACCTCCCATACCCGAGATATCTACGGCGTTTTCATATTTCCTATCTCCAATTCCATAAATGGCATAGGGCGAATTTCCTATATTTTGTGCATTAGCAAAGTACCCCATAAAAAAAGCAGATAGTACGATTACTTTTTTCATCTTTATTAAAATTAAATAGCAAATATCTAAAAATATTACCTAATATAAAAATATCATTAAATAAAAATTCATAACTAATTGAAATACAATACTTTAATCATTATTTTTTTTATTAATAACCTATTTTTTTTGGCAAATATTAGTTTTTTACTTACTTTTGAGGCTATGAATTGGGATAATATCATTGGGCAAGATGCCCTAAAAAAACAACTCCAAGAGAGTGTTAAAAACAATAGAATTGGACAAGCTCTGCTATTCGTAGGACAAGAGGGATATGGCATTCTCCCTCTGATTTTGGCATTTTGTAGAGAAATTATCAGTATGGAAAATCCTGAGTCTGCAATTAAGATAGATAGCCTAAACCATATTGACATGCATTTTTCCTTCCCAACTTACAAAATTGATAAAAAAAATATCAGTTCATCTTTTATTAATATTTTTAGAGAACAAGTTTTAAGTAACCCCTATTTTGATTTTGAAGATTGGACAAATACACTTGAAGATTGGACAAATACATTAAAATCTAAAAATAAACAACTTATAATATCTACTGACGAAATAGAAAATATCATCCCAAAACTAAGGCTCAAAAGTTACGA
>CAKAOY010000050.1 GCA_916710115.1 uncultured Bergeyella sp. | reverse complement strand
AATTAAAATTTGTGAAAGAAAAACTACCTCTAAAAGAGATAGTTTTCAGTATAAACAACAATTCAAAAATAATAAACAATGAAACAAAATTTTATTTTCTATTTTACACCATGCATCAATTTCAAAATAGGCCTATTGAGAGCGATGAGTAGCAGACCGCAAACAATCACAAATCCTGATATATAAGTAAATATTTCTCCAGCCCCCATTGTTTCTGTAAGAGCGGCGATTTTTCCACCAATGATGTTTGCAAATGAAGAAGATAACATCCATACAGCCATTAAGATGGAAGCTAATTTTGGTGGAGAAAGTTTGGTAACTACCGATAGTCCCACAGGCGATAGACATAGTTCTCCTACAGTGTGGAAGAGATAAGTTATTATCAACCATAGTAATGCAGCTTTATTGGCTGTATCTTCTGGGTTACCATTTGCGGCTCTTTCGGCTACTGCACCGAGCATAAACCAAAATCCGATACCGAGAATTATCATCCCTAATCCCATTTTAATAGGTGTTGTAAGTTTTCTACCAATAGGAGAAACCCAAAATATACCGAATACAGGGGCTAATAGCACGATAAATAGTGGATTCACAGACTGGAATATCGCTACTGGAATTTCATAACCGAAAACTGTCCTATCTATGAATTTGTCTGTATAAAGTGTTAATGATGAACCTGCCTGCTCAAATCCTGCCCAGAAGAATACCCCAAATAAGAACAAGATAAATATTACTGCAATTCTTTGAGATTCTTCTTTTGAAGATAATACTTTTCCAGTTTCTGGGTTGGTGGATTGTAGGTTAGTACTGGTTTTCGCGTCGTTATGAGCGACTACCACAGGCTTTTTACCTAAATCTCCAAGATATTTTTGAGCTAAGGAATTAAATAAAACTTGTCCCAAAAGCATACCTATACCTGCAGAAAGGAATCCATATTTGTATCCATAGGCGATAGTTCCATCTGCATTTGTTGTTGCAAAAATATTATCCGTAAGCACCCCAATGACTATAGGAGCCAAGAAAGCACCAAGGTTAATTCCCATATAGAATATAGAAAAAGCACCGTCTCTCCTCACATCTCCCTCCTCGTATAGTCCTCCGACAAGAGTAGAGATATTTGGTTTGAAAAAACCATTACCGATAATCAGTAAAAGAAGTCCCAAATATAGTCCTGTGAGATTATTCACACCAAATAAAACGAACTGCCCTATCATCATCGTAATACCTCCAATAGTGATTGAAAGTCGCTTCCCAAGAAACTTGTCAGCTAACCAACCACCAATGAGCGGAGTGAAATATACCGCTCCTGCAAAGTATCCATAAAGGAGGAGTGCTTCTGATTTATCCATTCCCAAACCACCCTCTGTAAGTTTCTTAGTAAGATACAAGACCAAAATGGCTCTCATACCATAATAAGAAAATCGTTCCCACATCTCTGTAAAGAATAGTAAATATAACCCACCAGGGTGCCCTTTTTTCTGTTGTGAAATACTCATTATTTCTATTTTTTTTGATTAATTAGTGGCAAATATAATATTTTCGGATAATATAACGATAAAAAAAATAAAAAATTGTGAATCACTTTTAGAGTATTAATTTGTTGAACATTAAAAAACTATTAATTTTGCGGTATGCAACTAAATACACCGATAGAATATTTAAAGAATATAGGTCCAGAGAGGGCAAAAATCATAAAATCAGTATTGAATATTAGTATAGTAGAAGATTTTTTGAATTTCTTCCCGATTCGTTATTTAGACAAGAGTAAAGTCTATCGTATCATCGATTTGCAACCTAATGAGTTATTAGAAGTACAATTAAAGGGAAAAATTTTAGCACTAAATGAGGTGGGTTCAGGAAAAACGGCAAGGCTGATGGCAAAATTTTCTGATGGGAATCATACGATGGATTTGGTATGGTTCAAATATTCTCAATGGCTTAAAGAACAGCTCCCAATCCAAAGAGAGGTGTATATCTTCGGTAGAATTAATTATTTTAATGGTGTTTTCTCGATGCCTCATCCCGAGATAGAAATTGCTGATAAACAAGAAGATGAAATGAGGCTAAGCCCTATCTATCCCAGTTCGGAAAAACTTACAAAAAGAGGTATGGGGCAGAAGTTTTTTCAAGGTGTATTGAAAAATATTTGTAAAGAAATTCCTGTTCTTATTGAGGAAAATTTGCCAACGGAGTTGATGAAGACTCTGCATCTGATGTCTCGCCAAAATACCTATATCAATATCCATTTCCCAAAAGATATGGAATTTTTTGCCCATGCTGAACGAAGACTAAAATTTGAGGAAGCCTTTTTTTTTCAGTTGGGGTATGCCTTAAAAAAACATCGACATCAGACGACTGCCATCGGGAATTCGTTTCCTCTGGTAGGTGATAATTTTAATAATTTTTATAAAAATCATATTCCTTTTGAACTCACGAATGCCCAAAAACGCGTTTTGAAAGAAATCCGAAGTGATATGAAAAAGCCCATCCAAATGAATAGACTGTTGCAAGGCGATGTAGGCTCAGGGAAGACGATGGTAGCTCTCTTATCAATGCTCATAGCAATTGATAATGGCTTTCAAGCAGTGCTAATGGCTCCTACCGAAATATTGGCTCAGCAACATTTTAATGGAATAGTTGAGTTGTTGCAGAATACTAATTTGCAGGTGAAACTACTCACGGGCTCTACACGAACGAAGGAACGACGAGTAATACACGAGGGGCTGGTTTCAGGGGAATTGTCTATTTTGGTGGGGACTCATGCCGTTTTGGAAGATGTCGTAAAGTTTAAAAATTTAGGTTTAGCAATCATTGATGAGCAACATCGTTTCGGAGTGGCACAACGGGCAAAACTTTGGAGTAAAAATACTCCTCCACCGCATATTTTGGTAATGACGGCTACGCCTATTCCGCGGACATTGGCAATGAGTTTTTATTCCGATTTGGAGGTTTCCGTGATAGACGAATTACCTCTTGGTAGAAAACCCATTATCACTGCTCATAGGAGAGAGAAGGATAGGTTATCGGTATTTCAATTTGCAAGAGAGGAACTTCGAAAAGGTCGGCAGATTTATTTCGTTTATCCACTCATTGAGGAGTCCGAGACATTGGATTTACATAACTTAATGGCTGGTTTAGAGAATGTTTCGGAATTCTTCTCCGAATATAATGTTACAATGGTTAATGGCAAAATGAAACCTTCGGAGAAAGATGCCAATATGCAGTATTTTGCTTCTGGAAAAGCTCAAATTATGGTAGCAACTACTGTGATAGAGGTCGGTGTGAATGTACCTAATGCATCTGTGATGATTATTGAAAACTCCGAGAGGTTTGGTTTGTCTCAACTGCATCAATTAAGAGGAAGAGTGGGGCGAGGAGCCGAGCAAAGTTACTGTATATTAATGACTTCTGATAAATTAACATCAGATGGACGAAAACGGATAAAAACAATGTGTGATACTAATGACGGCTTTAAAATCTCCGAAGTGGATATGCAACTTAGAGGACCTGGTGATATATTGGGGACACAACAAAGTGGAGTGGTGGATTTCAAAAAATTAGACTTGGTAGCCGATGCTGACATTATCCAAACTTCAAAAAAAATTGTAGATAGAATACTTTCGGTAGATCCGCAACTCACAGCACAACAGTATCAAATGGTAAGAAATTATTACCTCAAAAATTTTAATAAACAACAGAAGTGGAGCAAAATTTCATAGTTGAATATTAGATGAGGTTGGTAATTAAGAATGACTATAAATTCATTATCATTACATTTGCATCAAAATTTAGATAATGAGAACAAAATCAGTTGGAAAAAAGAAAATAAATATCGTAACTCTGGGTTGCTCTAAAAATATTGTGGATTCGGAGGTTTTGATGGGGCAACTTAAAGCCAATGGAAGAAATGTAACCCACGAAGGAAAGTCAGGCGATATTATCGTAATTAATACTTGCGGGTTTATTGATGTAGCAAAGGAAGAGTCCGTGAATACTATATTGGATTATATTGAAGCAAAAAAACGAGGTGAAGTAGAAAAAGTCTATGTAATGGGATGTCTTTCTGAACGATATAAAGCTGATTTAGTAAAAGAAATTCCTGATGTAGATGAATATTTTGGTACGAAAGATATGCCTATTTTACTGAAACATCTCGGTGCTGATTATAAACACGAGTTGGTGGGAGAGAGACTCACTACTACACCGCGACACTACGCCTATTTGAAGGTTTCCGAAGGTTGTGATAGGCCTTGTTCGTTCTGTGCTATTCCTATTATGAGAGGAAGCCATACCTCTCAGCCTATCGAAAAATTAGTACAGGAAGCTCATAATTTGGCTAAAAAAGGAACAAAAGAACTGATATTGATTGCCCAAGATTTAACTTATTATGGGCTTGATATTTACAAGAAAAGAGCCTTAGCAGATTTGCTTAAAGAATTAGTAAAAGTAGATGGTATAGAGTGGATTAGATTGCATTATGCTTTCCCAACTGGATTTCCAGAAGATGTTTTAGAAGTAATAAAAACCGAACCGAAAGTTTGTAACTATATAGATATACCTCTACAACACATAGATACGGAAATACTCCAAGCAATGAAACGAGGAACAACCTATGAAAAGACTAATGTTCTATTAGAGAAATTCCGAAATAATGTCCCTAATATGGCCATAAGAACCACTCTAATTGTAGGGTTCCCAGGTGAGACAGAAGAAAAATTTGAAGCCCTGAAACAATGGGTGAGAGAGCAGAGATTTGATAGATTAGGCTGTTTTACTTACTCTCACGAAGAGAATACCACTGCCTTTGAGTTGGAAGATTCCATTCCGCAGGAGGTGAAAGAGGCACGAGTATCAGAGATTATGGAGATACAATCACAAATTTCTTGGGAGAAGAATCAAGAGAAAATAGGTAAGGTGTTTCGTTGTTTATTTGATAGAAAAGAAGGAAATTATTTCGTAGGACGAACAGAGTATGATTCCCCAGATGTGGATAATACTGTATTGGTAAGAGCTGAAAATACCTATATTCCAATTGGAGAATTTACCGATGTAAAGATTATCTCTGCCGACGAATTTGATTTGTATGGAGAATTAATTTAAACGATACTAATAATTATAATATAACTTTGCTGAAATATATTCGGCAAAGTTTTTTTATTTAGCGATAAAGGCTACACCAACTTCTTCACGGAATTTTTTTGGTGATACCCCAACCTCTTTTTTAAAATATCTACTGAAATAGAATTCGTCCTCAAAATTAAGGGCTCCTGCAACTTCTTTTATGGGTTTGAAGGTGAGGTGTAGTAGCTTTTTAGCCTCTAAAATTGTTCGCTCTTGGATAAGTTTTGTTGGTGATTTACCAAAATGTTTTTTTATTTTTTTTGAAAAAGCATTCGTTGTCAGACCAAATTGTTCGGCATAGAAGGCTACTTCCTTGTTTTGAATGAAGTTTTTTTCTAATAACTTTTGGAAATACAAAATATTGTCCATTTGGATATTTTCCACTTGGGCGGGGATGTTTTGTCCTTGTTTTTCCTTGCTACTCAATGCTAAGATAAGTTGTAGATAAGATTTTAGAATAGAGGTGTTTAGATGATTATCTTTATCCTTAATATTTTGGATTTTATGGATAATATCATTGATTTCATAGAATATATGGTCTTCTACCAAGACGAATGGCTGTTGGTATATATTATTGAACAAAACACCGTTACACGCAACTTCTTTTTTATGATGCTCTATGCAGTAGAAATCTCCGTGAAATTTTACGATATTAATATTAACATTATCAGGATATTGCCAATGCAATATTTGGAAAGGAGATAGAAAAAGTAAAACTTTTCCATTGCACTCGTAATCTGTATAATCTACAGAAAATGATACCTCTCCCTCAAAGGTTAAAATGATATAGAATGGTTCGCTAAGCTCATTAAGTAAAGAATGAGATGACTTTATTCGTTCTATTATCATAATATTTAGTTTTTTTTGTGCAAAGATATGAGATTTTTAAGAAACATAGAATTTTTAACTTAAATAGAAAGATTTTTTTATTTTTGTAGTTTGGAAAAACTCAGAGAACTTATGTCAGAAAAGCAAAAAGTATCTTATTTATTAAAAGCAAAATATCTTAAAGTCCTATTGATGGGGGATACTAATCTTATTTTACAAGAATTACAACGATTGTATGATAAGGATTTGGAGTCTATAGATATTTTTATAAATACTGTAAATGAAGAACTTATGAATTTCACTGAGGAGAATCCCAATACACTTTTGCATATTCGCAAGGTGGAGGATTCTGATTTTGAGAAGGCTCATATTGCCTATATCCTTACGGAAGATGCTACGGATAGGATTTCTGCTATTCAGCAGGCTAAAAAGCATAAAATAATCATTGTAGATGAGGTTTCCAAAGAAGAAAATACAGATATTAAGGAGAAATTAATCCTCAATAAGCTCAATAATTTTTTTCCTGCTACGAGAAATTATCAAGACCCATATGATGCATTGGAGTATATGACAAAATATACAAGAATGGCAAAAATCCAAGCAACAATGTATCTTGCTTTGATAGGGATTTTGGTATTTGTCGGATTGTTTTTTCTTACCACTTATGAATTTGACCTTTACCCTGAGATTCGCCAGTTTTTAGGAAGAGACAATGGTATTTTTTATTGGATGCTCCTTTTGGGTTTTGTAGCGGAGATGATAGCAGGGTCTATGGGTATGGGTTATGGAACTATTTGTACAGCTGTTTTGTTATTCTTGGGACAGACGCCTGCTGTGGTGAGTGCGAGTATCCATTCGGCTCAGACTTTTACAACTTTGGCGGGTACGGGAAGTCATTATAAGTTAAGAAATATCAATTTTAGATTGGTGAAAGCTCTTGCTCCATATGCTATTTTAGGGGCATTAGTTGGGTCTTTTTCCTTATACTTTATCGATAAAGAGTATGGGCGAATTATGAAGCCTATACTTTCGGTATACACCTTATTTATTGGGGTTAATATTTTTGTTAAGACGCTATTAGGACATAAAAAAATGACTGAAAATATCAATCGTAAGAGGAGTAATATTCCATTTTTAGGGCTTTTGGGTGGTTTTTTAGATTCTTTTGCAGGAGGCGGTTGGGGACCATTAGTTACAGGGTCGCTCATTAAGGATGGGCGAACTCCCAGATATGTAGTAGGGAGTTCTACCTTTCTGAAATTTCTTCTTACCACGACAAGTGCTATTACATTTGTATTTACCCTAGGAACTCAGCATTGGAACATTATATTAGGCTTGCTCTTTGGAGGGGTGATTACAGCACCTTTTTCGGCGATGCTTACTGCAAAATTACCAATTAAAAAAATGACGATAATTATCAGTATTATGGTGATAATACTCAGTAGCGTCACCTTGATAAAAGCCATATTTTCTTAAATAATTTTATAGATTTTCAATGAGTGTGTAGCCCGCACTCTTTTTTGCTTTCTTCCCACCACCATCGGCCTGCTCGTGGGTTTTCACCTTCTGTTATGGGGCGTGTGCAGGGTTTGCAACCAACGCTTATATATCCTTGTTTGTGTATAGGCATATCTTGTATTTTATGTTCCTTTATATAGTCTAAAACTTCTTGGTAAGTCCAGTGTATCAGTGGATTATATTTATGGAGATGTCGTTGTGAATCCCACTCTAATATGGATAGATTTTCTCTGTTTTCAGATTGTTCTGCTCTCAGTCCTGTTATCCATACTTTAGCACCTTCTAAGGCACGATTTAGGGGTTTTACCTTTCTTATATAGCAACATTCTTTTCGATTTTCTACAGAATGATAAAAAGCATTGATACCCTTTTCACTTACATATTTCTCTACATCCTCAGAGTCAGGAAAGTATACTTTTGTTTTTATCTTGTATTTAGCATTATTTTTTGCTAATAATTCATAATGTTCATAGAAAAGTCGACCAGTATCTAATGTAAATACATCAATAGGTAAATTATTTTTAAAAATAGCATCAGTGATGATTTGGTCTTCTTGTCCTAACGAAGTAGAAAAAACAATATTATTCTCTATTTTATTGGTAATGAATTTTAGTCCGTCTATCAAAGATAGCCTATCTAATAACAAAATATCTTCTTTT
>CAKAOY010000049.1 GCA_916710115.1 uncultured Bergeyella sp. | reverse complement strand
TTTTTTCTATAATATTCGGTAAAAAATCCCTCAAAGTCTTGCTATTCAAGATATTTACTTCATATTCGGGGAGGATTTTCTTTATTTTTTGGATACAAAGTTCCACTAAAATAGACTTTTTTCCTTCCCAATACATCCATATAATACGAGGGATTTCTTCTCTATTTTCAGCCCCCTTTCCCCATAAAATTTTAGTAACTTCCATATTTTTATTTTTCCATTATATTTACGAGTTCTAATATTGTTTCTTTATCATCAAAATGATGCCTTACCCCATTGATTTCTTGATAAGTTTCGTGGCCTTTTCCTGCTACCAAAACGATATCTTTGGGTTCTGCGAATTTTATTGCCATTTTTATTGCCTCCTTTCGGTCTGGGATAGTGATATATTTACTAAAATTCTGAGACTCTACCCCTGCCTCTATTTCTTTGATTATCTGCGCTGGGTCTTCTGTCCTCGGATTATCCGAAGTGATGATTGCCAATGTAGATTTTCTTGTCGCTACCTTTCCCATTTCTGGGCGTTTTTCGCGGTCACGGTCACCTCCACAGCCAAAAATCGTAATCAATCGTTCGTTCTTTGTCCTAATCTCATTGATACTATCCAAAATATTCTCCAAAGCATCGGGCGTATGAGCATAATCCACCACGAAAATAATCCCTCCTTGAGATTTCAATACTTCGAATCGTCCATTTACTCTTTTTAGTTTAGAAATCGTAGTGAGAATTTCATTTTCTTCAAATCCTAATTCTCTTGCTATTGCAAAAACTAATAATAGATTATATACATTAAATTTCCCTGTGAGCGTTGTCCAAAATTCTTTTCCATTAAAGTCAAGTAACATTCCATTAAAATCCAACTCCAATAATTTCCCGTGATAATCCGCCAAAGTTTTCACGGCATAAGTTTTCTTTTTTGCCTTAGTATTCTGTAGCATTACCAATCCATTTTTATCATCAATATTTGTGATAGCCACAGCCGTTTGTGGCAACTCATCAAAAAATCGTTTTTTGGTGTTAAGATATTCCAAAAAAGTTTTATGATAATCCAAATGGTCATGAGTAATGTTGGTAAACCCTGCAATACGGAAATTCAGTCCATCTATTCTTCCTTGATGGATTCCGTGGGAACTCACCTCCATAAAAGCATATTGACAACCCTGCTCCACTGCCTTACATAAGATTTTATTTAATGTAATAATATCTGGTGTAGTATGAGTTGAAGGGAAAACCTCATCACCAATACGATATTCCACTGTGGAAATAAGTACCGACGAATATCCCATTTTTTTGAAAATATCAAATAAAAGGGTCGAGACGGATGTCTTGCCATTAGTTCCCGTAATACCTACCAAAGTCAATTTCTCTGATGGATTACCATAAAAATTACTTGCTAAAAGCCCTAAAACTTTTGATGAATTTTCTACTTTGATATAGATTATCCCTTCTTCTTTTTGCTCTGGCAACACTTCACATACAATTGCTTTTGCCCCTTTTTCTATCGCTGATGGAATATATTGATGCCCATCAACCAATGTTCCCTTTATCGCTATATAGAGTGAGTTTTTTACTGCTTTTCGGCTATCAAAGACTATTTCCGAAATCTCAATTTCTTTATTTCCGAGGATATCTAAAACATCTACTCCATTTAATATATCACTTAAAATCATTATTTAGGATTCTATTTTATTAGTTTATTCGATTATATTTTATCTATCCAATACCAAATAAATTCTTTGCCCTTTTTTTAGTTTGGTATCAGGGATTGGGAATTGCTCCTTCACTCGTCCCACACCTTCGTATTTCACTCTATACCCTTCGTTTTCAAGTTGAGATATAGTATAGGCTCCCACCGAACCAATGATATTAGGCATTATATTATTTTTCACTGATATTTTTTCTTGCTTAGGTATAAGTTTTTTTAAATCTACTGGCTTCGTATTTGGGTTAATATCTATATTTTGAGGCATTTTAAGGAAAGTTCGTCCTGCTATTTCCTTAAAGACAGGTGCTGAAACAGTTGAGCCATAATATCCTATTGAGGTATCAGGTTGATTAATCATTACCAAACAGGTGTATAGCGGTTTATCAGCAGGATAGAATCCCGCAAATGAAGCTTGATATTTCCTAGTTCCTGGTATCCAATACTCAAATCTGGCAGTACCTGTCTTTCCAGCCATTTTAAGATTTGGAGTAAATATACTTTTCGCAGTTCCCTTTTCTACAGCTTTTACGAGGGCTCTTGTCATCATATCTATTGCCTTGTCAGAGGCAATTTTATCTACCATTACTTGTGGTTTAGCCTCGTAGATTATCTTACCATTATCGAGGACTTTATCAATAAATATTGGTTTTAACATTTTCCCTTTGTTGGCAATAGCATTATAAAAAGTAGCCATTTGTATAAGAGAAAAATTCGTTGAATACCCATAAGATATAGAAGCAAGTGTCGCCCTATTCCAGCTTTTATTTTTAGGAGTTACGATTTTTGGACTAGCAACACCCGAGACTTCCAAATCTAATTTTTCGGCCATTTTCCAGCGTCTCAAATGATTCAAGAAGGTATTTGGACTATCTTTATAGTATTTCGTGATGAGCTTAGCCGTCCCCACATTAGAGGAGTTCGCCAATACATCAGAAATATCGTAAAGCCCGCCACCATGCCCATCACTAATTTTCTGTCCGCCATAGACCCAAGTTCCATTCTCTACATCTACGGTGGTATTATCATCAATGAAGCCATCATCCATACCTGCCAAAAGGGATACTACTTTAAAGGTAGAGCCCTGCTCGGTGGCATCTTTCAGAGCATAGTTATAGGTATCCTTATAGCTTCCATCTTTGGTTTTTGTGAGATTCACCATTGCGCGAACCTTTCCTGTGGCAACTTCTATCACTATTACACTACCGTGATGAGCCTTATACTGGGCAAGTTGCTTCTCTAAGGCTGAACTGGCAATATCTTGAATCCTCAAATCTAGTGTAGTATATACATCATTTCCGTCAACGGGGTCGATAGTTTTCCAATAATTAATGGGTTTCCATTGTTTAGAATTTATTTTTTGTTCCTCTCGTGAGCCATCTTTTCCTCTCAAATATTTAGAAAAAGCCGCCTCCAGCCCTGAGTGCCCCCTCTCGTCATCTACACCGATAGTCCCTGCACCTATTTCACTTGTTGCCAACTCTCTGTGATATTTTCTTTCTACGATAAAACCTCCCTTACTTTTTCCTTTGTTAAAAATCGGGAATGACCTTATTCTTGCATATTTATCAAATTCTAATCCTGTGATGAGCCTATAATATTGATTTTTACGACTTCTTTCCTTATTGAGTTTCACCAAGAAATAAGACTTGGGTTTATTAAACATCGCTCCGAGTGAGTCTGCAAGGGCATCTACATTGTTTTTGAATAAAGTATCCCTCATCGTTTTAAAATCTACATAGATATCATACCTCATCACAGTAGTAGCCAATATTGTCCCATCAGTGGCAAAGAGGTTTCCTCTCGCTGCTTTTACTTTGTTGGTACGATAGTTACTATCTACCAACTTTTTAATATCTTCTGCATCAGAGTATTGTATAAAACATATTTTTACTAAAACCCCTAGCATAGCAAACAAAACGAACGCAAAAAGAGACATTGAACCTATCTTCGGAGAAGAGCTTTCTTTATTTTTTCTTTGCATCATCTATTCTTATTAATAATTTGTGTGGGTGGTTTTCAAGAGGGATTAGCGAGTCCTTAATAACTTCCTTGCCTAGTTCAGATTCCATTTTCACTTTTATCAATTTACTTTGAGCATAAGCATTACGAGATTTATATTCTTCCACTTGCTCTTTCAAGTCATTGATGGTTGCTATCTGGGAACTCACCTTATGGTTAGCCATAATAGTCAAAATTAGAAATATGATAACCTCAAATATGAGCCATCTATTTTCTTTAAACGATTTACTATCAAAAAACTCTCCACCGAGCACTTCTGATATTTTCGTATTCTTCTTTTTTTTCGCCATTACTTATTCATTAATATGATTTATAGCTTAATTCCCACCCTCATTTTAGCACTTCTTGCACGAGTATTTTGGGATATTTCAGCCTCATCTGGGACGATAGCTTTGGATTGTGGCAAATCAAAAAACTTTTGATAATTCCCATACACATCGCGTTCGGGTTCTCCATCAAACATTCCATTTTTCAAAAATCTCTTCACCAATCTATCCTCAAGAGAGTGATATGATATCACAACCAATCGTCCTTCGGATTTTAGCACACTATATGCTTGTGTGAGCATCTCTTTCAGCACTTCTAATTCCTCATTCACCTCAATACGAATAGCTTGAAAAACTTGTGCAAAAAATTTATTTTGTTTATGTTGTGGCACGAACGAAAAGACCCTTTTCAAGTCCTCTGTACTATCAATTTTTTTCGTTTTTCGCTGATGGACAATCTCTTTGGCCAACTTTCTCGCCTCCCTCAATTCTCCATAATAATAAAAAATATCTGCCAATTGTTCTTCCTCGTATTCATTAATCACCTTTTGAGCATTCAGCGTTTGCAAAACATTCATTCTCATATCCAAAGGAGCATCAGTACGGATAGAAAAGCCTCTCTCAGCCTCGTCAAACTGATGCGAAGATACTCCTAAATCAGCTAAAATACCATCTACCTTCTCCACACCGAACATTCGCAAAGAATTCTCCAAAAAACGAAAATTTTGGTTGATTAATGTAAACCTCGGGTCATCTATCCTATTATTCAATGCATCTAAATCTTGATCAAAAGAAAAAAGGCGTCCATTAGCAGACAATCGACTAAGAATCTCCCGAGAATGCCCACCACCTCCAAATGTACAATCTACATAAACACCATCTGGATTAATAACCAAATTATCTACACTCTGCCTCAATAAAACGGGGATATGGTACCCTATATCATTAGTTTCTGTATTCAAAATTTCTATTTTTTAGTGATTAACTTTCACTTGTAGCCAAAACTATAACCTACAAATAAAACAACGCACAAAATTAATCAATTTTTCCTCAAAATAAATATTTATCATCTTGAATGTGGATAATTATTTATTATTTTCTCTCATTAATATTAAAAATTTCTTAAATACCCACTTTATATACCAATAAAATAAAATAAAATTCGTATTTTTGCGTCTCGAGGACACGAAAATTATGATTTTTAAATTCAATTTTAAAAAAGTAAAAACATACAACTACATCGACGAAGGCACTGGAAAACCACTCGTTTTACTACACGGATTGATGGGGGGGCTCAGTAATTTTGATAATATGGTGGAATTCTTTTCCAGCAGAGGCTATAGAGTGATTGTTCCACAATTACCAATATACGACTTATCTGTACTCAATACTAACCTAACGGCCTTAGCGAAATATGTCGCAAAGTTAATAGATGAATACATCAAGGAACCTGTAACCATCGTAGGAAACTCTATGGGGGGACATATCGGACTGATACTCACTACTATCCGACCTGATTTAGTAGCTAAACTCGTATTAACGGGAAGTTCTGGACTTTATGAAAGAACCTTCGGTGATTCTTTCCCGAGAAAAGGAGATAAAGAATACATCAAGAAAAAAACACAGGAGGTATTCTACGACCCAAATGTCGCCACCAATGAACTTGTAGATGAAGTTTTCAGTATCGTAAATGATAGAATGAAAGGTATAAAAACCGTGATGCTTGCCCGTAGTGCCATCAAACACAATATGCTAAAAGATCTACCCAACATAAAGTGTCCCACTTGTATCATTTGGGGAAAGCAAGATAATGTAACACCTCCCGACATCGCCGTGGAGATGAATAAGAATATTCCGAACTCTGACCTATTTTGGATTGATAAGTGTGGGCATGCCGCAATGATGGAGCAACCAGAAGAATTCAACAATATACTGTATCAATGGCTAAAAAAGTTTGATATTTAGAGAAATAAACTCTTCACTTTAGATAAGAAAATATAGCATGCTCATTAAATCTGCAAATTTCGTAAAAAGTAGTAGCAAGTGGCAAGAATGCCCCGAGCCAAATATTGCCGAATATGCCTTCATCGGGCGGTCTAATGTGGGAAAATCCTCCCTCATCAATGCGATGATGAACAAAAAAGATTTGGCAAAAACATCTCAAACACCTGGAAAAACTCAACTCATCAATCATTTTTTGGTGAATGAGGAGTGGTACCTCACCGACCTACCTGGCTACGGATATGCGAAAGTTTCTAAATCTCAAAGAAAAGATTTTGAAAAACTCATCACGAACTATATTATCAATAGAAAAAACCTCGTAAATCTATTTATCCTCGTAGATATCCGCCATACACCTCAAAAAATTGACTTAGAGTTTATGGAATGGTGTGCCGAAAGTGGTATTCCCTTCTCTATTATTTTCACAAAGGCTGACAAACTGAAACCCAATGCTATAACTCAAAATGTAGAAACCTACCAACAGAAATTATTGGAGACTTGGGAAGAATTACCAGAGTTATATATCACTTCTGCGGAAAGGAAAGAAGGAGGCGAAAATATCTTGAATTTCATAGAACATACTAATAAATATTTAAGAAAACATAATGTAAAATTTAAATAGTTCATTCTTAAAACATTCATATAAAAAAGAGATTCCTTTGAATCTCCTTTTATTTTAATCATCTAATATCCAGATATTTATGAGTTTGCACCGAGTATCTCCACTGTGGGTTATTTAATATAAATTCTATTATTTTTGGATAATTTTGCTCTCTCCTGCTCCATTCTGTTTGTAGATATAGTAAGCAATCATTAGAGACTTTTTCGGCTTGTTGTTCTGCAAATTTAAAATCGTGATTATTGAATATCACCATTTTTAGTTCGTTTGCTTTCTCATAAACTTCAGGTAGAGGCAATTTCGTTTTTTTTGGAGAAAGAGTTATCCAATCTAGATGCCCACTAAGAGGGTGAGCCCCCGAAGTCTCAATATGAATCCTACAACCATTGTCTTTTAATGCTTCCGTCAGCACATCTAAATTCCACATAAGTGGTTCTCCCCCCGTGATAATCACCAATTTGCAATATTCAGAGGCAGTTTTTGCCAAAGCTTTCATATCCATCAGAGGATGAATATCGGCATCCCAACTTTCTTTCACATCACACCAATGGCAACCGACATCACACCCAGCCAAACGGATAAAATATGCCGCTCGCCCAGCGTGGAAGCCTTCGCCTTGTATCGTATAAAAGTGTTCCATTACGGGAAGTAGTTTTCCTTCTTTCATTAAAATTTCTTGCTTCATAGTTTTATTTTTACCACATATCTTAAAACATTAAGAGTGAAAAATCACCCTTAATGCGAATTATTATTATGGAAATAAGATGTTTTTATACTTGGCATCAAATTTCGTTCATTAGTCGTTATATACAGATGTTTTATAGGCTATGATTGTATTTTTCATCAGCATAGCTCTTGTCATAGGTCCCACTCCACCAGGTACAGGAGTAATTGCAGATGCCTTACTTTCACAAGAAGCAAAATCTACATCGCCAGCGAGATAGTAGCCTTTTTCGGAGTCATCATCAACACGAGTAATCCCCACATCAATAATCACAGCACCATCTTTTATCATACTACCTTTCAAAAAATTAGGTACGCCAAGTGCGGTAATCACAATATCTGCCTTCTGAGTATATTCCTCTATATTTTCGGTATAGGAATGCACGAGTGTAACAGTAGAGTTACCTGGGAAATCTTTTCTTCCCATCAAGATACTCATTGGTTTTCCTACGATACGGCTTCTACCTATAATCACGCAATGTTTTCCTTTTGTCTCAATATTGTATCGTTCCAAGAGAGTTAAGATACCGAAAGGCGTCGCTGGAAGAAAAGTATCCATCTCCAAAGCCATTTTCCCAAAATTCTCTGGATGGAATCCATCTACATCCTTTCTTGGGTCTATGGCATTAATGATTTTTTCTTGGTCAATTTGCTTAGGTAATGGCAATTGCACGATAAAACCATCCACTGCCTTAGATTTATTTAGTTCATCTATTTTCTCCAAAAGTTCTTGTTCGGAAACGGTACTTGGGAATTTTATCGTAGAAGATGTAAACCCCACTTCTTGACAATCCTTCACTTTTGAATTCACATAAGCT
>CAKAOY010000048.1 GCA_916710115.1 uncultured Bergeyella sp. | reverse complement strand
AGAAAGAGTAAGACAAATAAAAGAAAAAGCCATCAAACGACTAAAACACAATTCAAGAAGTAAAATCTTGAAATCTTACTTAGGAAAATAATTTTTTTAATAAAATAGCTCAATATTTTGGGCTATTTATTTTTTTATTAAAAACACCTATATTTTCTATTCAAAATTTCTTATTTTTGCAATAATTAAAATAAACTTTTATGGATTTTTTAGATAAATACCACACGATAATTACAGAGGCTATCAAGGAAAACACTTTTCAAAATAAACCTGCGGAATTATACGAGCCTATCAACTACATAATTTCTACACCTGGAAAAAAACTTCGACCAGTGATTGTCTTAATGGCCAATGAACTATTCGGAGGAGACATACAAAAAGCTATAAAACCCGCTTTAGCAATAGAATTTTTTCATAATTTCACACTCATACACGATGATATTATGGACGATGCCCCCCTCCGACGCGGTATGCCTACAATACACACCCTACACGGCATTAATCTAGGTATCTTAGCAGGAGATGCTCTATTTATCAAGGCTTACCAATTTTTTGAGGATTTAGAACCTGAACTTTTCAAAAAATGTATCAAAATATTCTCGAAAACTGGGGCTATCCTTTGTGAAGGACAGCAAATAGATGTGAATTTTGAGACCACCAAAAATGTTTCTTACGACGAATATATCCAAATGATTACCAATAAAACTGGGGTACTGATAGCTTCTGCTCTAAAGATTGGTGCTATAATCGCCAATGCCTCAGAGGAAGACACTCAGTCCATATATGATTTCGGTAAAAACATCGGAATCGCTTTCCAGATAATGGATGACTATCTCGATGTGTTTGGAAATCAAGAACATGTAGGAAAAAAACAAGCTGGCGACATATACGAAAACAAAAAAACAATACTATACCTCTTGGCAAAAAGACATTCTACCCCAGAGGAAAGCAAAGAATTGGATTTTTGGTATTCCAAAAAATCTGATAATATTGATAAAATATATAGTGTTGAAAAAATTTTTAGAAGAACAAAAGTTGCTGAAAAATCTCTAAAACTTGTAAAAAAATATAATGAACTTGCAATTGAATCTCTCAATAAAATAAATATTTCCGAAGAAAAAAAGAGACCTTTTATTGATTTGGCAAACTATTTACTAAAAAGAGAAAAGTAATATTCGGCCTTATTTTATGAAATTCAGGACAGAAATTAACATTGATAACTCGGGAGAAAAAATCCATTTTGAAGATAAAATTTTTTCAATAGGCTCGTGTTTCTCTACCGAAATGAGCGATTTGCTAGCTAAGGGACAATTACGGGTTCTTAATAATCCTTTTGGGACGATTTTTAACCCTTATTCTATAAATAATGCTATCCACAAAATCACAAAAGCAGAGCAATATTCCGAAACAAATCTTATAGAATACGACGGAATTTATCTCTCTCTTGACCATCATTCAAGTTTTAATTCAAGAAAACTTGAAGATTGTTTGGCAAAAATTAATAGCGAAATTAAGTATGCACATCAATTTTTGAATCAAACTAATTGGGTAATAATTACTTATGGCACAGCCTTCATCTACGAATTTACACCACAAAATAAATTAGTTGCCAACTGCCATAAACTTCCACAAAAGTTTTTCAAAAAAAGATTATTGACTATCAATGAAATACAAGATTCTATAAAACAGACTATTAGTTACATAAAAAATCATATCTCACCAAATGTACAAGTACTGTTTAGTATATCACCCGTAAGACATACGAAAGATGGATTTCAAGAAAATCAAAGAAGCAAGTCAAGACTTATAGATTGTCTTCACGAGGTAATTTCGGAAGAAAATAATTGCCATTACCTACCAATTTACGAAATAATGATGGATGATTTAAGGGATTATCGTTTCTATAAAGAAGATTTGATACATCCAAACCAACAAGCTGTTAATTATATTTTTGACAAATTCGGAAAAGTCTATTTTTCAGCAGATACGATGGATTTTATTAATCAAAATTTCAAAATTCACCAAGGACTATCACATAAAACAAGTGATGAAAACAATCCTAAATATATAGAATTTCGTAAAAATATTGATAAATTAATAGAAGAACAACAAAAAAAAGTAAGTTTTAAAATATTTCAATAAAAATGATAGATACCCATACACATCTATATGCAGAGGAATTTGATAACGATAGGATAGAGGTCATAGAAAGAGCTATAAATAGTGGTATATCAGATTTTTACTTACCAGCAATAGATTCCTCAACCCACTCTGCAATGTTAGATTTGGAAACTAAATACCCAAATAAAATATTTGCAATGATGGGGCTTCATCCTTGTTCGGTAAAACCTGAAACTTGGGAAAAGGAACTCAGTATTGTTCAAAAACATCTTAGCGAGCGAAAATTTTGTGCCATTGGAGAGATTGGTATAGATTTATATTGGGATAAATCAACCCTTGATATTCAGACAAAAGCCTTTGAACAGCAAATAGATTGGGCAATAGAAAACGATTTACCTATTATAATACACAGTCGTGACAGTTTTGATGAAACTTTTGAAGTTTTAGAACAAAAAAGACATCCAAAATTAAGAGGAATATTTCATTGTTTTTCAGGCAATTTAGAGCAAGCCAAGAAAGCAATTAACCTGAATTTTCACTTAGGTATAGGAGGTGTCGTAACCTTTAAAAATGGAAAAATTGACCAATTTCTCAAAGAAATTCCTATTGAAAGAATCGTTTTAGAGACAGATAGTCCATACTTAGCTCCTGTACCTCACAGAGGAAAACGTAACGAAAGTTCCTATATTCCTCTTATCATTGGTAAATTAGTGGATATATATAAATTTGATTTTCAATATATTGACGATATCACAACACAAAATGCAAGAGCAATTTTTAAACATTAATAAATAAAAAATACCACTTTTATACGTGGTATTTTCTTTACATCTCTAAATATATTATAATTTATATTATGTTAAATTGTATATTTTTTTTTAGGCATAAATAATATTATGCCTTTTAATCTTACTATCTAAACTTAAATATATTATCATCAGTAATTTTATTGGTTTCCATTTTAGAAACTCGTATTATATAATCTCCATCTTTTTTAGGAGTATTTTGTTCTATCGTAAATGGAAATACTAAATTTTCAACTTTTCTAAAATTAGAATAACTTATAACCTCATTATTATTAATTTCCTTCAATAGATAATATGTATTTGTATCAAAATAATACTGCGTTGTCTTAGTATTATTTATCAATTCAATTTTATAGCACATATTATTGCCTACTGTTTCTTTTCCAACATATTTTACTGAGAAACCTTTTTTCTCCCAATCTATGAAATCATTTTCAAAATTTTCTACAATATAAGTGGGATTTTCCAGCAATTTATTAGCATTATAATTCATTGTATAGCCCTTCTTACCATCAAATCCCTCAATAATTGTCTCTTTTTTATTTATAGTAACTACAGTTTTCGCAAGATTTGGACGTTTTTGGTATATTTTTATAGGAAATTCATCTTTCGGTCCTAATACTACTTTTCCGTAGAGAATTGTTGAATTAAGTGTCTTCCATTTATTTACACCGCCCGTCACCTCTATATTTTTATTAATAATATCTTTGGCATTTTGTCCATACATGGAGATAGAACTTCCCACCAAAACTGAATAAATAAGTTTTTTCATATGATAATCAATATATTAATATTTCTCTTCTATTATTCTTCTCGCCTTTTCTAAATCCTCTGGGACATCTATCCCCACACCAACAAAATCAGTTTCTATCATTTTTATTTTCATACCATACTCCAAATATCGGAGGCATTCTATCTTTTCTGCAATTTCCAAAGGTCTCATTGGCAGTTTTGCAAAATTCAGTAGGGCTTGTTTTCGGAAGGCATACACGCCAATATGTTTAAAATAAATGGTCTCTACCGAAGTCTCTCTCGGATATGGAACCACCGACCTACTAAAATACAAGGCAAAATCGTCTTTATCAGTAATAACTTTCACATTATTAGGGCTTTGTATCTCTTCTTGGTTTTTTAATTTAATTTTAAGCGATGCCAAAGAAATTTCCTCGTTGGTATCATCATAAAAAACAGATATAAGTTGTTTTAGAGGATTTGCTTTTAAAAATGGTTCGTCGCCTTGTACATTTACAATGATATCACAATCAATATTTTGTATTGCTTCAGCTATTCTGTCGCTTCCCGTCTCGTGCTCTCCAGTCATCATTGCTTTTCCACCGATTTTTTGTATTTCCTCAAAAATAATTTCGGAGTCTGTTGCTACGAATACATCATCAAAAAGGCGAGTTTCCACGACATTCTGATAAGTAGTCGCTATTACAGAGTTGTCACCAAGTTTTTGCATCAATTTGCCTGGGAACCTACTTGCCTGATAACGAGCAGGGATTACTGCTATTATTTTCATTAAATTTTCTATTTTAAACAATCAAGATATGGTAATTTCTTCCATATCTTGATTGTATTTTAAGTTATTTTAATTTATTGAGTGCATTTTCTAATTTAGGCAACATTGCTTCAATTTCATTGATGGAAAGTCCACCCACCGAAGCTCTGAACCAAGGACTCTCTCTACTATCGCCAAATGCCGAAAACGGAACAAGAGCCACACCACCCTCATTAATAAGGTAGAATACCAAATCTGTAGTATTTTCTATCACCTCTCCATTAGGTTTTTTCTTACCTAAATAATCTAATTTGATGGTAAGATACAAGGCTCCCATTGGCTCTATAGATTCTACGGCGAGACCTTTATTTTTCAAATTCTGGATACCATTATGCAATAATTTTAGGCTTGCTTCTAATTTATTTTTAAATGATGTAACGAATTGATTTACATTATTTTCATTACTATAAAATCTTGCAGTAGCCTCTTGCTCTGGTTTCGGAGCCCACGCACCGACATGGGTTAGTAATGCTTTCATTTTACCGATAATATGTGCAGGGCCAAAGCTCCAACCCACACGAACTCCTGTGGCAGCCAAGCACTTAGATATACCATCTACATAAATAGTAAAATCTTTCATTTCTGGGAAAAGAGATACTGGATCGTAGTGCTTAGCATCAAATGTAATATTTGAATAAATCTGGTCATACATAAGATATAGAGGTTTCTCATCTGGTTTTCTACTTGCATTTTCCTCTAAAATTAATTGACATATTTCTGACAATTGCTCTTTCGAAAACATTGTACCTGTTGGATTCAGTGGAGAACATAGGCAGAGTAGTACAGCACCCTTTAACTTACCTCTCAAATCATCAGCTGTGGGTAAAAAATTATTTTCAGGTGTAGTTTTTATTTCAATACCTTCAGCTGAAGTCATATAAGCATAGTGATTATTATTCCAAGAAGGTATCGGATACACTACTTTGTCTCCTTCATCTACAATAGTTTTGAAAATGGCATAAATTAATGGACGCGAACCCGCCGTAATGAGAATTTCACTATTAGCAGAATAATCCAAATTCCAACGAGATTTAAGGTCATTTTCCACTGCTTTTCTTAGAGATTGCAACCCATTTGCAGGTGGATAGTTTGTAAGATTTTCTTGATAAGCTTTTTGGATTTCTTCTTTTAAAAGTTCTGGAATTGGGTAAATATTGGAATTGAGGTCCCCAATAGTCAGATTTGCTATTTCAGCACCTTTTGCTTTCATTTCATTTACTTCATTACCAATTTTTACGATTTCCGAACCGATTAAATTCGTTGCTAATTTAGATACTTTCATTTTTAATTCAATTTAGATTTTTACAAATTTATGTATTTATTTTTAAAAATAATACATTTTATACAAAATTAAATATTTTCATACCAAAAAAACCTCGTTTATAAGTGTTTATATTATTTCAAAATTCATTGGAGCATCCAATTTTGGGTATTTCGTCTCTGATTTGAAAAATTTCCCTGTACAATCCACTTCTTTCCACCCTTTTTTCTTACCACAATCTCCCACCTCCATCACATAAGGGACGAATGATATTTCCTTCTCACCTTCCAAAATCTGCTCTCGGTACTGAATAGCAATATCAAGCACACAATGAAAATCAGTATTTAGTTTTACATTTCTATATATTATATCGTAGTGAGTTTCTTTATTTTCAGGAATATCAAAATATTCTTCCCAGCCATCGGTTGTATTTTGTAAATCAGCAATTGCCATCAAAGCATAGTATAGAGCAATGGTATAATATTTTCTTGTACTTTTTCTAGTATAATCTTTGAGGAAATGCCCTCCCTCAAAAAGTATTGTAGGAAGTCCCATTTTCATAAAATTATCTCCTACAGAAGTAGGATAAAACTCATCGCTATACCTTGCCACTTGATTTGGGATAAGTTGCTCTAATTTCTCAACAACGCGTGCTATTACAGCCATTGCTTCTTTTCTAGTCTCAGTAATTTCTCTCTCCTCATTTTCCGAAGGAGATAAGAAAGACAGCGTCGCAGGATTTTCTCCATCCGTACTAAAAATAGTCCTCTGTTCGTGTAGATTTAATCCATAATCATATTGATTTTCTATTGCCATTTTTTTCAAATAAACGAACTCTCTACTTGATTCCTTGTGATAATCCCTATTCATATCTATATCCAAGGCATTCCTACGAGTCCATTTCTCTGCACCATCTGGGTTAAGCATAAAAATAAAATCTAATCGTATTTTAGAAAATAAATCATCCCCTAATTTTTTATATTTTTTTAAAGTTTCCAATAAATCCAACATTGCCAAGGTTCCATTGGATTCATTCCCATGCATCTGCGACCATGCCAAAACTTTTATATCGCCCATTCCTACAGACATCTTATATATAGGTTTTCCCAAATACGATTTTCCAATCTCCAAAATTTTATCACTGAAATTCTCTTGTAGAAAATTAAATAATTTTTCAGGAAAAATATAGCGATTTGGAAAACCAAGGCATCGCTGATAATAATCTTCAAACTTCATCAGAAATAATTTTAATATTTATTGACAAAATTAATAAAAACATTTGTAAAATCATAGATTTACTTTTGTTTCATAATTATTTATACGTTTTTACAAAAGTTACACGCAGTCACATTTTTGATATTTACACATGTTACCATATTAAACGTTGATTTAATTCACTACTGACATTTTGTCTTGTGCCTACTAAGATATATTTTATTATATTTATTTACATGTTATAATTATATTAAAATCAGTCATTTGTAGTAATTTATTAAACTGCTACTTTATATATACTTTAATATTATTTTCATACATCATTCTATTGTGTTGTTTTGTAAATTAAACATTTTGTTATCAATTGATATAATTGTAAACAACCTCTTTCTATATCGTTATTTTGTTAATTAAGTTATTTTTTTTACATTTGTAATTGTGAAAATAAAGATTTACAAATATGAATTTCATTGAAAGACTCAATAAAATCATTGATTATTACAAATTAAAGCCTTCTGAATTTGCAGAAGAGATTAAAGTACCTCGCTCCAGCGTGTCTCACATTCTCTCTATGAGAAATAATCCTTCATTGGATTTTATAATGAAAATAAAACACCGATTTCCAGACCTTGAGTGGTCGTGGCTGATAGAAGGTAAAGGAAATATGCTTCTCCCCTCTTCTACTTTTCATAATAAATTCATTGATAACTCTGCTACAAATCTCTCTACAATTGAATTAACTGGAAATATCAGTGATAATCCTATTCTGCGAGAAAATGAAATTAAGGAATATACTCCCGAAGAAAATATTTTAAGCGATTCTCAACAATTAGAATTTGAAAATAATATTTCCTTATCTACTAATAATGAAGAAAATAAAATAAAAAGAATTATTATTTTCTATGAAAATGGGAAATTTGAAAGTTTTGAACCATAAAAAAACTACCTTCATAAAAGGAAGGTAGTTTGATATTTATTCGTTTTCTTTTCCGTAGGCCGTAATGATTTTTTTAACAATCGGATGCCTTATAACATCGTCATCAGTGAGATATATGAAACCTATATCATCAATATCTTTTAGAATTCTGAGAGCCTCTTTCAGTCCAGATTTTTGTTTTGGTGGAAGGTCTATTTGAGAAGGGTCTCCGGTGATAATGAATTTAGCATTCATACCCATTCTTGTCAAAAACATTTTCATTTGAGAATGGGTAGTATTTTGTGCTTCATCTAAAATTACAAAAGCATCATCTAAGGTTCTTCCTCTCATAAATGCCAATGGAGCCACCTCTATAATC
>CAKAOY010000047.1 GCA_916710115.1 uncultured Bergeyella sp. | reverse complement strand
TGCCATATTTTCGGCAGGAGGAAGTACCTCGTTGGAGTGGGCTCCAAAGTTTGCATCGAGACTACAGGATACTCTTTACCTTTGAATAAAACTTTTTTACCAACAGATTTTTCAGATGCCACTGGGATTAATTCCGTTATCGGAAAATTTCTCTCTGCTAATACTTGTAGCATTACTTGGCCAACCATTCCTGTCGCTCCTACAACTGCTATTTTCATTAGTAATAAATATATTTTTTATTTACAAAGGTATATATTTATTTTTAAAAAATTTAAATTATACGCTGTAGATTTTTTTGATAAAAAATATTTTAGGCAAATAATTTATGTAGCACGATACTAAAAGCGAAACCAAAGAATACCACACCTAAAATAGCCAACCAAAAGGCAGACATTGACAATCTCTCTGCTATTTTAATTTTTTTATTTGCAAAAGTAATGAACATACTTGCCAAAAACATAGAAAACGGATGCTCTACATACAATTTTCTGAGGTCGGCATTTTTCATCAATCCACCCATTCCTTCATGGTCTATTATCGTTGAAAGTGGCGATACGAAAATTAGCAACCCTAGGCCAACTATCAGTTGAATATGGAAAATAATCATTGTAAAGAGACTCATCTTTCTTAGAAAGCTAGTAATCTTACCAGAATAGCCAAACATCACCAAAAATAAGGCAACTAAGAAAAATGCCACTAATAATAATTCTAAATAGGCAAATCCTCTGTGGGCATGTAAAAACATTGTGTTCATTATCTAAATTTTATCGTTTATGTATCGCGGGCAAAGATACAAAAAAAATCCCACCTCGGCTGAGATGGGAATTCTGATTTTATCTATCATTTAGATTAGAAATTGAATGATAACGAAGTACTCCAAGTTCTACCATAACCAAAGAATACTTGGTTTTTCTTGTTGATTCCTTTATAAGAAGGCGTACCATCAGCGTGGATATTTGTCCTTGATTCAGCGATATAGATTGTATCAAATACATTATACACATTACCTCTCAATGTAAAAGATTGCCCATTACCAATATTCAATTTATAGGACAAGCCTAAATCTAAAAGGTTGTAGCTTGGCAATCTCAAAGTGCCTAATTTTGCTTTTAACTCACTCACGAAGGCCATTGGGTCTAATGAAGCGTATAATCTATCCACATATCTCCAATTAGCATCAAACTTCAAGTTTTTCACGGGCTCCAATATAGCTCCTAGTGAGGTCGTAAATTGAGCAGACTCTCCTACTTTTGCACCATCTAAGTATAGATTAAAGTCGGTACCCGTCTGTCCTTGTACTTGATAAGCTTGATAAGTTTGCCCATTTAGAGTAGAAGCTTCGGCATTTCCTTTGTAGTACCAATCTCCTAAAGATAACATACCCGTGAAAGAGAGTACTTTTCCAAGTTTGTATTCTGCATCTATCTCTACACCTTGATGAATTTCTTTAATACCATTAATTTCAGCAAAATACCTTGTTTTTGCGAGGTCTGTATCTACGATTCTTCCAGAAGTTGTGAATACATCTTTCCATATCGTTCTATATACATTCACATTGGCTGTTAAGTCGCCTAATTTCAGTCCGTAACCTAACTCTACACCGAAGATTTTTTCGTTATTAGCACTAGGATATACTGCATTTTCGCTATTTCTGTATATTGCTGTGAAGAAAGGTTGTTTTTCGTAATAGCCTACATTAGCAAATATATTGTGTTGCTCGTTAATATTATAATTAACACCTCCCTTCACATTATAACCTAATTTATACTTAAAGTCTGTTTTCTGTGGCATTGCTTCACCAGTAGCACGAGACAATTGTCCCTCTCGGATATAGTGATCCACTCTCTTAAAACCTTGATTAGACACAGCACCTTGTAAGAATGCCGATACTTTTTCATTAGAGTACTCTACTTGTCCGAAAGCACCATACCATAATACTTGTTGCTCTATATTGGTAGTTACTCTATCTTTGGAACTTGGCACTTTTACAATTGGATTCCAAGATGGCTCAGCTCCGTATTCTTTTGTGATTACTCTATTTGGGTTATTCAGGTCACTATTATCCAAAAAACCTGTTGCTCCTAACAAATCGGATACAAGATTGTATCTATATCCATTGAAATATCTACCATCTACCCCCAAATCTATTTTCCAATTGCTACCAATTTTGTGCTGAAAGCTGGACAATATTCCATACCAATCGTGCGAATTTCCTCCTACTTGTCGAATAGAGCCATTATTAGCATTCACGATTCCTGCTTGTGAGTTTAATCTTACTAATGCATCAAAATCAAGGATACCTTGTGCTGTTCTACTAATTTTCCCATTATTGCTGGCTCTGGTACCACCTCCTCTACCGAAAGAAGCATATAGAGCAGTGCTAAGTTTAGATTGAGAGTTCATTCTCCAATCCCAATTTAAGGATATGATAGGCTTATGATAATGATTTCTCGCCAAGGAATATTCTCTTGCTATACCATCTTTATCAGTTAGATATCCCCAATCTTTATTATATCTTCTATTTGGCACATCTCCTCCACTTCCATAATTTATATATTCGTTGATAGTAGGAGCTGCTCCTCTTTGGTGATGCCATTGCGGAGCTCCAGTGAAGGTAAATTGTAGGTCGTGAATTTTATTTGGTTGATAACCTAAGGCAAAATAATAGTTATACCCTTCGAAATCTGTCCCATCGGCATACAAAGCACCAGCTGTTCTTGCCATTAAGAAAGATGCCGACCAACCTTTAAGATTTTTCCCTGTATTGTAGGCAAATAGGCTTTTGTGGTATCCATCATTACCAAGCCCGAGGGTTACTACTCCGCCTTTTTTCTTATCTGCTGACCTTGTGAGGATATTCATTGTTCCGCCTACGGAAACGATAGCTAATTTGGATGCTCCCAACCCTCTTTGTACTTGCATAGACGATGTTACATCCGAAATTCCCGTCCAATTAGACCAATACACATCACCATTTAACATATCATTGATAGGAATACCATTGACCATTACAGCGATATTTCTTTGATTAAATCCTCTTATGTTAATTCTGGAATCACCAAAACCTCCTCCTGCTTTGGTAGCATATACCGATGGAGTATTGTTAAGAATTTCAGGAAATTCTTGATTTCCTAATTTCTCTATAATAGTCGTCTCTTTAATAGTAGATACCGCCACAGGTGTCTTTCTGTGCTTAGCAATATCCGCCACTCCTACCAAAACAATTTCTTCTATATCCCTCTCGTTGCCCACTTCTTGTGCTTGCACGAAATAAGAACCTGCTATGGTAAATGTAAATGAGGCAATTACAGATTTTTTAAAAAAATTTAGATTCATAAAATTAAGTCGTTTAATTATTGCAATAAGATTTTTTTTATTAAAAAAATCTACCTTAATAAGGTAGATTTTTGAACTACTTTATGTTTTAGATTAGAAATTTAATCCAATAGAAGCATTCCATGTTCTACCGAAACCAAAATTCACTTGATTTCTCACATCAATACCTTTATAGGTTTGTGTAGTTTTAGCATCTACATGTATTGCTGAATAAGAGTCTGCAATGTAATAAGTGTCAAATACATTATTAACATTTACTCTGAAAACGAAACTTCTCTTATCCTTAATTGGTAGTGTATAAGAAGCTCCTAAATCTACTAAGTTGTAGCTTGGTAATCTAAGATTTCCTTTCTCTGCATATTTTGGATCACTATACTGATATACATCAAGTCTTGCATATAATCTATCTACATATCTCCAATTTGCATCAAATTTGAATCCTTTGAATGGATTAACAGTAACTCCTAATGAAGCAGTAATCTGAGCAGCATCTCCTACCTTTGTTCCATCAAGAAGAAGGTCTATTTTATTAGAAGTTTTCCCTTGTGGAATGAAGTCTTCATTATTTGCTTCATTAAACAAAGTAGCATCAGCATTTCCTTTATAGAACCAATCTCCGATAGAGAAAGCACCATTCACGGATAATACTCTACCTAATTTCAGAGCGGCATCAACCTCTACCCCTTGGTGGATTTCTGCAATACCATTGAGTTCTGCATAGTATCTTGTATTTGTTGCATCTTCTCTTAGGTTACCTTTTCTGTCATATCTATCTCTCCAAGATGTTCTATATAAATTCACATTAGCATCAAAAATAGACGAACGGAATCCATATCCTACCTCAATACCGAAGATTTTCTCGTTTTTATAATCATCGGAAACCATATTTTCGTTACTTCTATATACAGAGTTGAAGAATGGTTGTTTTTCGTAGTATCCAACATTGGCAAATACATTGTGATGTTCGTCGATGTTATAGTTAGCACCTCCTTTCACATTATATCCTAATATATTTTCATATTTAGTTTTTGTGTTCATCACTTTTCCAGATTTAGATTTTGTAACTCCATCTATGATGAAGGTATCTATTCTTTGGAAAGATTGATTAGATACGGAACCTTGAACGAATGCAGATAAATCGTCTTTTGAATATTCTAATTGGCCGAACACTCCACCCCAGAATACATTTCCTGTATTATCCCAAGCAATTCTATCAGCATCTTTGTGGCTTGCTTGGAAAGGGTTCCAAGAGAATGTAGATTCGTAAGTATTAGTTATCAAACGACCTGCAGGGTAATTTTTATTTGCTTTATCAGTATATCCTGATGCTCCTACCAAATCACTAAGGATATTGTAGTGGTATCCTTTGTAATATCTACCATCTAACCCTACGGAGAAATTCCAGTTAGAATTGATTTTATGGCTAAAATTAGTCAAGAACCCATACCAGTCGTGTTGGTTGATATTTCCTGTTCTTACGATTTGTTCTTTTGCGGAACTTTGGTTGCGTCTTTTAATTTCTTCAAAATCTATGAGTCCATCAGCATTTCTGAAATAGCTATATCCTTTTCTCACCATTTTTGTTGTTCCATCTTTTTGTCGCTCTTCTACATTGAATCCTCCTTGCCATTGGTTTCCTCCTCCTCTACCGAAAGAAGCATATACCACAGTTGATAATTTAGAATCATTGTTAATTTTCCAATCCCAGTTTAGCGACATAATCGGCTTGTGGAAATAATTAACATAAGCAGAATATTCTTCTCCATTCAGATATCCCCAGTCCGAGTTATATCTTCTATTCGGAGTATCTATACTTCCTCCATATTTAATAGCATCAGCAATAGACACTGCATATCTTCTTTGATAGTGCCATTGCGGAGCACCAGTGAAAGTAAATTGGAAGTCATGTTTTTTATTTGGCTGATATCCCACTGCAATGTAGTAGTTATAACCCTCGTATTTAGTACCATCTACATAACCATCACCAGAAGTTCTACTAAATAACAAAGAGGACGACCAACCATTAGAAGATTTACCAGTATTGTAAGAAACTAAAGTTTTAAAAAATCCATCGTTTCCTACCCCAAGAGAGATTTTCCCTCCTTGCTTTTTATCTGATGACCTTGTAACAATGTTGATTGTCCCCCCAACTGATGAAATTGCTAATTTAGACGAACCTAAACCTCTCTGCACTTGCATAGCAGAAGTTACATCTGCAATACCTGACCAGTTTGACCAATACACCCTAGAATTCTCCATATCATTCACCGGCATACCATTTACCATTACAGCAATGTTTTCTTGACCAAACCCTCTGATATTAATTTTAGAGTCTCCGAAACCACCTCCTGATTTAGTAGTATATACAGACGGAGTAGAACTTAATACCTCTGGGAATTCTTGGTTCCCTAGTTTTTCTACAATAGCCGTTTCTTTAATGGTAGAAACTGCCACAGGTGTCTTTCTATCTTTGGCGATATCCGCAACACCAGTAATGACTACTTCTTCAATGTTCTTTTCTCCTTTTAGGCTGTCAGAACTCTGAGCATAATAAGCACTCGCAGTAGAAATTGTAATAACCGCAAGTAATGATTTGCTTAATAACTTCATTTTTGATTTTATTTTATTAAAATTTTACTCGGGGCAAATATACATATATTTTATTAATCATTGTTAATATAATGTTAAAATTTACAATAAAATTTATATAAAAAAAATTTCACTCATTAACATTTACATTTTATTATCATTCAATAATATTATTTACAATATTTCATATTAAAATAAAGTATCGTTACCATTTTCAAAAAAAATATCTATCAATAATTTTTCAGATTGACTGGCTTTTACTGCCAAATCATCCACCATTTCGTTTTCCATATGTCCATTATGCCCTTTCACCCAATGAAACTTAGGCTGATGTCTTTGGTAAAGGACATATAATTCTCGCCACAAATCAGGATTTTTAATCTTAGTAAAGCCTCTTTTAGCCCACCCTAAAATCCATTTTTGATTAATAGCATCAGAAACATACTTGCTATCGGTATAGATATGCAACTCATATCCCACATCTTTGAGCTGATTGAGTGCAAAGATTACCGCCAAAAGTTCCATTCTATTATTCGTAGTCCTACGAAATCCCTGAGAAAAAGTCTTCTGATAATTCGTACCTGCAACTCGCATCAGCACCCCAAAACCACCCTTACCAGGATTTCCTGAGCAGGCTCCATCGGTAAATATCTCTATTTTCATCTTTTCAACTCATAAAATAGTCTGCCCAAAGGAACAGCACGGCAATCCCCGAAAGAATTAACAACAGATTTTTTATAAATTTTACCCAATGTTTATAATTAAGGCCTACCATTGCTAAGGAAGGCAATATAAGCCCCGTAGGAGCAAGGAAACTCATTAATCCCATTCCTATCATATAAGCATTCACAACGCTTGTTCCTTCAATACCTACTACCTTTGCCAATGCCCCCATAATAGGCATCGTAACAGTAGCCATCCCCGAAGACGACGCGATAAATAAAGTAAGAACAGCAAATACGCATGCCAAAACAGGAAGAAAAACCATCGGAGACATTCCCTGAACCATCTCACTAGAATAATACAAAATCGTATCCGAAACCTGCCCATCGGACAAAATGAAAGTCACCCCGCGAGCAATCCCAATAATAAAAGCTACCCCCAGCAAGTCTCGTGCTCCATTAATAAAATTATCTATAAATTGATATTCTCCGCTTCGTTGCAAAATGGCTATCAAAACTGATGAGACCAAAAATACAGCCGTCATCTCCTGAAACCACCAACCCAACTGAGACACACCAATTATCATCACTAAGAAAGATATCCCAAATACCAGAAGTAGCACCTTTGAAGAAGCCTTCAGAGTGGTGATTTCCACCGCCTCTCCCTCCAATGATTTAGGTAATTTTACTCCATAAGCCACCGAAAGTTCAGGATTTTTCTTTACCTTTTCAGCATATCTAATTATATAAATGATACTCACTACCAGCATCACTAATAAGGCTACGGCACGAAGCCCCATACCCGAAGTCCAATCCACCCCCACAGCATCGGAGGCGATAATCACCGAAAATGGATTAATCAAAGAGACCATCGTCCCAACAGCAGAACCTATATATATCACCGCCAGAGGTACCATAAGGTCGTATCTCGCTGCCATAAAAACAGGAACCAACATTGGATAAAATGCCAAAGTTTCCTCCGCCAACCCAAAAGATGTTCCTCCTAAGGCAATGAGAGAAGTTACGATAATTATCAGAATCCCCTCACGACCTTTCAAGCGATAAGCCAAATAACCAACCCCCTCGTTGAGTGTCCCCGAGCTATTAAAAACACCTATGAACCCACCCAAAACAAGAACAAAAAAGATAATATCTATACTCTCATAAATCCCCTTTATAGGAGCAAAAAGAACCTTATCGAGCCCCTGTGGTGAGGGCTCACCTCTCTTATAAGTATTCGGAATAGAAATCGGTTTTTTGATTTTTCCTTGTGTAAATTTTTCTAAGGCAATCGTTATCCCCTTATCCTTCAATATCTGTTGCGTGGCGGGTATAGAATAGGTCTTATCCGCCGTAGTAATCGTAAAGGCCTTCGTCTCCTCATTATAGGAAAGGGTATCATACTTCCCTGATGGTAAAACAAATGTCAATACCGCCCCAAGTATGATAACTAACATCAAAACAGAGTAAGGTGTAGGAAATTTTATTTTCATTTTTATTAGTTTGATTAATATTTAAATATGAAATTATTCTCTATCGTGAATTGCCAATTTCTTTTCCACCCAAATTGTAGCAAATGGAAAAAAAGCAGACAGCAGAGCAAATACGAAATCCTCGTCATCCCACTCAAAAATCTTTCGGATAGGTAGGCACAACAATAAGTAAAGTGTAAAAAACAGCCC
>CAKAOY010000046.1 GCA_916710115.1 uncultured Bergeyella sp. | reverse complement strand
TGTGAGGATTTTCCATTCTTTGGCACCCTTAGAATCCATTTGCATATCTACTACAATTCTACCTATTTCGTCGTACGAAATATTGGCTGATTCTACCGCTCCATCCACTGGAGCTTTTTGATTAATATTTCCACGTATGGCATAGAGTGTCATATGGTCTGGCGACTGCCTTTCAGGTTTGTATCCCCACATAAATTGTGTGTATCTTAAATTAGCAGGACGAAGTTTCTTAGCAATCGGGGAGTTTAATATTCTATTAACCTTAGCTGTGTCTGATAATGCAACATTAGCAATACCATTGGAATACAACTGTTTACTGAATAAGATATTTGCAAGGTTAGTATTTTTATCAACACCAATAGAATCCCCTTTTGTAGAAATTGTTTTTTGCAAAATCTCTACATACGGAGCAACTTCTGGAGCGAGTTGAACTTCCCAAAACTGTAATTTCGCAGAAGTTTGAAGCATTTTTTTCACCTCGTCTATGTTTTTCACACCTGGCATTTCCACAGAAATTCTTGCAGTTCCTGGTACTTGTTGTACATTTGGTTGGATATTCCCCATCTTGTCAATACGCGTTTTTATGACTTCAAAAGCCATACCTACAGATTGACTAATACGTGTTTTTACAATTTTTTCTACCTCTTCATCCGTAGAATTATATTTCACAGCTGTGAAATTGTTATTCCCAAAAATCTCTGGATCAGCAAGTTTCAGATTAGCATTTTTTGCTTTATTTATCTTATAAAATTCCTCAAAAAATAGGTCTATATAAGATTTAGATGAATGTTTATTGGCTTCATCTGCCTTATCTAAAGCCTCAATCACGATAGGATTCGAGGTGTAGTTGGTAAGATTATTCACCAAATCTCTTTGATTGATTTCCAACAATACATTTATCCCCCCCTTCAAGTCAAGTCCTAGTTTCATTTCCTTTTCTTTGGCTTGTGGATAGGTCAATTTTGTATAACCTAAATCTAGCGTGTCTCTTTTTAGACGATTGATTTCCTTTTCGTTGCCTTTTGCTGCGGCAATTTGCTTATCAATTTTATTCGCATACCAAGTTGGTAAGAATTCATTGAGGCAAATAAGTCCCAAAACAATAGCAATCGTTGTAATAAGTCCTTTTCCTTGCATTTCAATACAATTTTTAATGGGCAAATATAAGAATTTTTATAAAATTTTGTAATTAATTGAATAAAAAAGTAATTTTTTAGAATATTGATATTTTTGTTTGTGTGGTAAATTCTTCCAAAAATTTTATACCACGATAGGAATTTCCTTTACTGTTTAATAATGGGCTCCATACAGCGATACTATAAAAATTAGGCATCACTGCAATAACTCCCCCACCTACTCCTGACTTCCCTGGTAGCCCTACACGGAAGGAAAAATCTCCCGACTCGTCGTAGAATCCACAAGTCTGCATCACTGCATTCACTCTTTTAGTATAACTTTTCGTAAGTATTTCTTGTTGATTATGAGTGGTTACTCCATCATTGGCCAAAAATGAAAATGTTGCCGTAAGTTCCTCGCAGGTCATTTCTATGGAACACAAATAAAAATAGAAATCCAGCACCTCCACAGGGTCATTTTCTATATTTCCCAAAGCTTTCAGATAGTAGCAAAGTGCAAAATTTCTGTATCCTACGGACTTTTCCGATTCAGCAATCTTAGTAGAATAATCAAGTGTTGGGTTATTTGCTAACATTCTAACAAATTGAATAAATTCCTCCTTCGGGTTATCCAAAATAGACAATAATATATCACAAATAACAATCGCACCTGCATTAATCAGTGGATTTCGTGGTATGCCGTTGTCCGCCTCCAACTGCACAAGAGAGTTAAACGCTGTACCAGAAGGCTCTACTCCTACCCTATTCCACAATTTATTTCCTAATCTTGCATACGCCAAAGACATAGAAAGCACCTTTGCAATACTTTGTATTGAAAATTTCTCTTGATAATTTCCCACACCGAAGCTCTCACCCCTCAGGTTATATAGATGTATCCCAAAATTATTTTCATTCACTGAGCCTAATTCTGGGATATAACTTGGTATTTTTCCAAAATTTTCACCCTGCAATATCTCCCTATATATATTCTTAATAATTCTTTGATAATCCATTGACTTTATTATACTTTATTATACTTTATTATACTTTATTATACTTTATTAACTTAACGAAATACAAAATTATTAATTTATACGAAAATCACAAATAAATATCATCCTGATAAAAAGTTTTTAGGATTTTTTTAGGTATAAAAAAGTAATTTATGTGGATTATTTTTTTGTATTCATCAAAAATTTGTATATTTGGGGACTTATTAGTTTTAATTTTAATAGTTTTAAATATGTCAAAATCAATTTCACAAGTTCCTATCGCTATTAACGAGCCAGTGAGAACTTATGCACCAGGTAGCTCAGAGGTACAATCACTAATCGCTACCTATAAAAAAATGTGGAGTGAAAAAGTAGAAATCCCAATGATTATCGGAGGAAAAGAAGTAAAATCCGACGAAAAAGTAAGATTAGAGTCTCCACAAGACCACCAGCATGACCTTGGTTTCTTTTATAGAGGAAATGCTAGTCACATTGACCAAGCTATTGAAGCAGCTCTTGCTGCAAAACCAAAATGGAATGCCTTAGGTTGGGAACAAAGAGTATCTATTTTCTTAAAAGCAGCAGACCTCATTGCGGGACCTTATAGAGACAGAATCAACGCAGCTACGATGATTGGGCAGTCTAAAAATGTACATCAAGCAGAGATAGATTCCGCTTGCGAACTTATTGACTTCCTAAGATTCAACGCTGAATTTATGACTGAAATGTACTCTGAACAACCAATTTCAGACAATGGAATTTGGAACAGAGTAGAATATAGACCATTAGAAGGATTCTGCTTTGCTCTTACGCCGTTCAACTTCACTGCAATTGCTGGAAACCTACCTTCTTGTATGGCTATGCTAGGGAATGTAGTTGTTTGGAAAGCTTCTGACAAACAAATATATGCAGCAAAAGTAATTATGGAAGTGTTCAAAGAAGCCGGACTACCAGATGGAGTTATCAACTTGATATTCACAAGAGGTAAAGAAACTGCAGATAAAGTCCTTACACACCCTGATTTTGCAGGACTACACTTTACGGGTTCTACAGCTGTATTCCAAAGTATGTGGAGAACCATCGGTGAAAACATTGCTAACTACAAATCTTACCCAAGAATTGTTGGTGAAACAGGTGGTAAAGACTTCGTAATGGTACATCCATCAGCTAATGTAGAAGCTGTAGCAACAGCCTTAGTTCGTGGTGCCTTTGAATATCAAGGACAAAAATGCTCTGCTGCATCTCGTGCATATATCCCTAAATCTCTTTGGAATGAAGTTAAAGCTGTGATGAAAGCTCAGATTGATACTATCAAAATCGGTTCACCAGAAGACCCTTCTAACTTCGTAAATGCTGTAATAGACAAAACTTCTTTTGAAAAATGTCAAGGCTATATTGAAAGAGCAAATGCGTCTAACGAGGCAAATGTAATTATCGGTGGTAAATGTGATGGTAGCAAAGGTTGGTTCGTAGAGCCTACTGTGATAGAAACTACCAACCCTAAATACGAAAGTATGGTAGAAGAAATCTTTGGACCTATCCTCACTATCTTCGTTTATGAAGATGAAAAATGGACAGAAACACTACACTTAGTAGATACTTCTTCACCTTACTCTCTGACTGGTTCTATCTTTGCACAAGATAGATATGCTATAGACGAGGCTTACAAAGCTCTTGAAAACTCTGCGGGTAACTTCTACATCAACGATAAGCCAACAGGTGCTGTGGTAGGGCAACAGCCTTTCGGTGGTGGTAGAGCATCTGGTACAAATGATAAGGCAGGTTCTAAAATGAACTTACTAAGATGGGTATCTGTTCGCTCTATTAAAGAAACTTTTGTTTCTCCAAAAGACTATAAATATCCTTACTTAGGTTAATATTTCAGTGATTCATTCACTTTTATAAATAAAATAGCAGATTCGGGAAATCCTTGAATCTGCTATTTTTTACTCTACATTAAAATCATTATCTTTTAATAATTGTGCTAAAACCTTCTTAGCTCTCATTATTCGGATTTTGGTATTATCCACTGATATATTAAGTTTTTTCGCTATCTCCTTAATACTCAATTCCTCAAAAAAACGAAGCTGAATAATTTCCGCATAATTATTATTCATTGATGCTACCAAATCCTGTATCTTCCGTCTATCTTCCTCCGAAATTAGAAACTCCTCAGGCGATTTCGTTGAGTGTCTTTGTATCTCCATAAATGTTTCTTTGATAGGCAAAACCTCTACTTCCCGCGACTGCTTTCTCCAATAATCAATAATGGTATTTTGGGCAATCATCAGTAACCAAGTCTTAAACTCAAATTCTGGATCATAAAGATCTAATTTATTCAAAACCTTAGAAAAAACACCTATCGTAATCTCATCAGCAATATTTTCGTCTCTAACTTTCTTCATTACAAAAGAAAAAACATCCACCCAAAACAAATTCGTCAAACGAGTCTGAGACTTCTGATCTTTCTCTTTTGCTGATTTTATTAAATCTTGTATCATTAATAATGATTTTCTTAATACTTTTCCTTATTTATAAAAAAAGTCCATCAAATCATGATAATTTTTCTGATTCACCCCATGCCCACTCGCATATTCTCTAAAAGTGAAATAACAACTCAAATCGTAAAGTTTGTCGGCTCCTTTTCTTCCCCAATCCAACGGAATCACACTATCCTCTGTACCATGAGAAATAAAAAACCTTAAATGTTCCAATTTTTTCTTATCCCCTACAATCTCTGTAAGGATTTTTTCCTCTGGGTAGGCACTCAAACAAGCCACTTTCTGAAATTTTTCAGGATAAGTAAGTGATAGTGCATAACTCAAAATCCCACCCTGACTGAAACCTATCAAGTGATTTTTTCCTTCTGTGATGCCATATTTCCCCCGAACCTCCTCGATAGTATCCAAAATTGCTTCTATGGAACTTTGTGCTTGAGGTACATTAATAAACTTCTCAGCATTTACAAAATCAATATCATACCAAGCATGGCCACCAAAAGGAAGATTAATCGGAGCTTTTAAACTAATAATCAAAAAATTATCTGGTAAATCTTCTTTAAAGGAAAATAAATCTTCCTCATTACTCCCATATCCGTGTATCAAGAACAAAATGGGAGTTTCAGTTGTTATTTGATGAGGCTCTCTTGTGATATATTCCAACTTCATATTTTATGTATTTTATTGATTATCTTTATATTACAAAATATTCATCAAATATAACACTCCTACTGCTATTGTGTTTTTACTAGTATTCTGCTGAATATTCTTAAACTTATCATTATATTTATAAGAATCATTATGAAAATATGCGAAGAATCTGAAATTCTGCTTCTCGAAAGGTTTAAACTCTAAACCTATCAAATTCATATAATGATGAGACATATTGTTCCCAAGAGTATTAGAATTTATGTTTTCAATCCCTGTTTTCCCTGTAACAATCCACTTTGGAGTAATGGAATAATCCGCTCTGAATACCATTGACTGATATTGTACCTTTTCAGCAAAAATATTCTGATAACCAGTTACTTGTATAGCATTATATTTATTAATCACAGGAGAAATCATATTAGCGTAATCCACAGCGGAATTGTTATGCTGAATATCCAAATAAGCCTCAAACTTAGGTAAAACTAACTTATTACCGATAGATATTCCATAATTTTGCTTTCCTTCTGCTATCTGTGATGTATGTAGCGAATAGAGTGTTTTTAATTTATTATTCCACAAATTACCTCGCCATACGAAATTAAATCCAAGAGGATATTTACTCGCTTTTAGTTGATTTTTAGCATATTTCGCATTTTCATGCAAAGCACTGAAAGAATTATTATTGGCATTAAAAACATATAACTGAAAATTATTATTTTTATTTGGTGAATAAGCTAACTTCCCTCCTACGGCAAACAGATTGAGTTGTTTTATTAGATAGTTAGAATAAGTATATTCGTAGGTAGGATTTTTTTCATATTCCCACGAACCTACAAAAATTGCTTGTTTCCCCAAAGTTACCGCCCATTTTTTATCCTTCCCAAAGGTATATTCTAGCGATGCATAATCCAACGAACTCGGAGCGTTATCAGACAAAGGACTAGTATTTCTATTTAATCGAAAACGAACATTATAAGCCAAATCTGGATTTATCTTGCCCGTAACTTGCATTCTCGCCTCATTTTGTTTAAACACCGATGGATTTCCTTCACCTTGTGGCACCTCCAAAGAAGAGCGGAGGAGAAAATTAATATCCGTATTATTCAGAAAATTATCTACCTTTTCGTTTCCCGTCTGAGCATTCATCATACCAACAGACAAAAGCCCAAATATTGCTAATATTTTATTATTCATTTTTTATTAAGTTTTATTTTTTTAATTCCACATAAAATAATCATCCTGCTAAAATAAATATTTTTTTTAAAATTACAAATAGTTATAATACTTTTCCACAAAAAATAAAAGCCAAGGAACAAAAAACAATCCTTGACCTAAAAAATTTATTTCTTGTAAATCTATTTAAATCTATACACAATAGCATTGATATTCATTCCTGCTCCTACGGAAGTGAAGATAATGTAAGAATTTTCTTTAAAGTGTTGTCCTTCAATTTTTCCTTTTCGTATCAAATCAAACATTGTAGGTATTGTTGCCACTGAAGTATTCCCTAGATACTGAACCGTCATCGGAGCCACAGAATGGTCAAAATCACGGATGCCATACAACTTATACAATCTATTAATAATAGCATGGTCCATCTTCGCATTGGCTTGATGTATCAATATTTTATCTATATTTTCTATACCGATATTTGCTTTTTCTATTGTATTTTTGATAGCTTGTGGCACATTTTTCAAAGCAAATTCGTATATCTTTCTACCCATCATTCGCACATATTGTCTTTCCTGATTGATATTAGGGTTTAGTGAGTGAGAGTTACACAAATATCCAATCTCTTCCCCATTGAAGCACAGTGTATTATCTGCTATTACTCCTATATTCTCTTCATCCGTTGCAGAGAGAACTACCGCTCCTGCCCCATCTGCAAAAATCATCTTATCTCTATCAAAAGGGTCTGTAGCACGACTCAATGTCTCTGAACCAATCACCAAAATATTCTTCGCTCTACCACTTTTTATCAATACATTTGCCAATATCATTCCTTCCACCCAACCTGGGCAACCAAAAACCATATCATAATTAACACAATTGAGATTTTTGATGCCTAATTTATGTTTTACCAATGCAGATACCGATGGCATATAAGACTGACAACCATTATTGTTAATTTCTCCAAAATTAGTTGCACAAATCACATAATCAATACTTTCCTTATCAATCCCCGCATCTTCTATCGCCAACAATCCCGCCTTCGTAGCAATATCCGAATTAAAAGTATCTTCATCCACGAATCGTCTTTCTTCAATCTCGGTGATTTCCACAAATTTATTTATAATTTCCTCGACAGGTTTGTCTATTTTCTCATTATTATTATCATAAAATTCCGTATTACTGAAATACTCTCCTCTGATAATATTTTCAGGAATGTAACTCCCTGAACCTATGATGATACTGCTTGGCATAAAGTTTAATCTATTTCTTATTAAAAAAATTTCAATTAGCAAATATATAAAAAAAATAAATAATGTCTATAAAAAAATCTTTCTACTATTTTTAATTAAAATTATACAACAATAACACTACTAACAATTATTTACAATTTAATGATTATAAATATTTTAAAATAAAACAGATATTTTTTTATGAAAAAATTATTAATATACAATATTTTCACACATTTTCCGTTTTATAAAAAGAATTAAATTTTTATTTTATGAGAAAAATAATCGGTATCGCAATTGTATTAATTACCAACTTTGCATTTGCACAAGAAGTAATCATTCCTTTTAACCAATTACCTGCAAAAGCTAAGACATTTATTCATCAACACTTTAAAGATGTGAAAGTAATGAATGTCATACAAGACAAAGATGCTTTTTCAAAGGATTTTGATGTAAATTTTGAGAATGGAACAAAGATTGAGTTTGATAGAACCGGTAATTGGAAAGAAATCAAAACCCTATCTGGTTCGGTACCAAGTAGCTTAGTTCCTGCAAAAATCAAACAATATGTTAGTAACAATTATAAAGGTGCTAATATTGTAGAAATCAATAAGGACGCATACAAAATTGATGTAGAACTATCTAATGGTGTAGATTTAGATTTTGATAAAAACGGAAATTTTCTAAGAATTGATAGATAAAATAGTTAAAAAGACACTCCTTTCGTAGGAGTGTTTTTTTATGCAGTAACTTTGTTACTTGTAATAGTGGTCAAGTTTTTTCTATTATATT
>CAKAOY010000045.1 GCA_916710115.1 uncultured Bergeyella sp. | reverse complement strand
ATGTTCGCTTGTTCTGAGGTATAGCACTTTCGGCAGTCTCGTACATTCCCTTAGCGAAGAGATTTATCTTTTCCGATGGTTGATAATCAGCCTTTGCTACGAAAGAATTATATTTTGTGTTCTCCAATGTTTTAGAAGCACTTTCTGGGGTATATCTTAATCGATCTAACTCTTCATCCGCTCTCATATAATCTAAATATATTTGCACTTTAGGTAGGTTAAGTCTCGTGCCAAACATATACATTGCATTAGTATGATTTGCCGATTCATTTTGGATTCCCACAGCCCATCGTGTTTGTAATTTTCCTTCTAAGAGATTTCCATTCCAATTGACTAAATAGGTAAGTGGCGTATTGTGTGGCTTTCCCACATTTTTACCATACATATCTTCAAATATTTTGTTACTTGCATTGGTTACTTGTAGGTTAAACTCATGATTTTTATTTGGAGTATAGGTTACCATTCCTCCGAGACTAAAGTTATCCATATTATCTATAAAATCGGAGTATTCATAGATATTTATTGGATTCAAATCAAACTCAAAACCACCCCATGCTTGGCACATTTTCCCTGCGGTAATGGTCCATTGATCATCCACCTTAAATCCCGCATACATCATATCCGTTGCCTTAGAGAGATTGTCCAGCGAAGCATTCTCCGAAGAGCGATTCAGTCTATGTCTCAGTCTATAAAATATCTTTTCATTGATATTCCCTCGAAATTCTAATCTTAACTGGCGAGCCTTAAAAGTTGTTTGTGTAGGAATATCTTCCTTAGTAACAGCATCTAAACTTCCTTGAAAATTAAGATAAACATTAAACTTATCCGACTTCTGTTTCAATTCGTTTATTTGCTCCTGAAATCCCTGCTGTGCATAACCTACCCCACATACAGCAAATAAAAATACACTATGAATTATTTTCCTCATAAATTATATTTACATGTTAATACTCATTAAAATACCTCTGTATTTCCTTCCAATCCCTTGTTTTAGTAAGAGCTAACATTAGGAGTACTCTTGATTTTTGCGGATTGATTGCCCCAGATGCCACGAAATGATATTTAGCATCATCTACCTCAGCATCGAGGGTTGTTGCTCCCGTAGGCACACGAGAAGACCTCACGATTTGGATTCCCTTTTGTTGGGCTTGGATTGCCAAATCAAAAAGTGTATGATACAAGTTACCATTGCCCACACCAGCATATACAATACCATCAAATTTAGCATCTATAAATCCCTTCATAGGAATTTCAGAGACATTAGAATAACCATAAACAATACCCACTTTTGGCAGAGATTGTAATTTACTCACATCAAATACTGATTGGTATGTATGTTTATTTTCCACATTTCTACTGAAATACACCTTTCCATTGTGTATTTGTGCCAATACTCCAAAGTTTGCCCCATTAAATGTCTGTACCGCAGTAGTATTCATTTTAACAACATCTTTAGCATCCAAAACGACATCATTCATTGCTACCATTACTCCACGACCTTCGGATTTTTTATCAGAGGCTACTACTACGGCATTCAATAAATTAAGAGGGCCATCAGCACTAATTCCTGTTGAAGGACGCATAGAACCCACCATCACCACTGGTTTTTTGCTATGTATGGTGAGGTTAAGGAAATAAGCTGTCTCTTCCATCGTATCTGTCCCGTGGGTAATCACTACACCATCGTATCCTTCTTTATTGAGTAACTCATTTATTCTATTTGCCAATTTCAACCAAACCTCATCATTCATATCTTGAGAGCCTATCTTCACCAATTGCTCACCTGAGACATCGGCTACAGAATTTATTTGTGGTACAGCCTCCAAAAGTTGTTGGATACCCACTTCACCTGCCTTATAGTTAGTTTCTGTTGCAGATTTACTCACACCTGCAATAGTTCCTCCCGTTGCTATTATTCGGATTTTTGCCTTTTGAGAATAAGCTATAGTACATATTACAACACTGGATGCAATGATTATTTTTCTGAAAAAATTCATAATACTGATTATTTTAATTATACAATTTATTCTTAATTATAATATCGAAATTAATAAATACCCTACGGCAAGTGCTACAATTGTTGCTACAAAACCAGGTATTTGGAATGAGTGATTCAATACATATTTCCCGATTCGAGTTGTTCCCGTCCTATCAAAATTAATCGCTGCTACTAAGGTTGGATAATTTGGAATTACAAAATAACCATTCACTGCAGGGAACATCATCACCAACATCATCGGTGGTATCCCTAAGGATATCCCCAATGGATACAGTGTCCTAACGGTAGCTGCCTGACTGAACAAAAATATAGACATAATGAACAAAGCCCCTGCGAATAAAAATGGGTATTCCTTAACTATATGTTCTATATTTGTTTTGAAAAAATCTATATTCCCTTGGAAAAATGTATCCCCAAGCCATGCAATACCAAATATCGCTATAACAGCCTGCATTCCTGCTATAAATACACTTCCTTTTACTACTTTCGTAACATCAGTCTTTGAAAAAACTAATATCAATCCTCCCACACTCATCATTATAATTTCTATCACCTCCGCCATTCCCAAAACAGAAACAGAACCATCCTCCTGTACAAAACTTGGCCTTAGTGATGGAACTGAACCAAAAACAACAATCCCTAAAACACCTAATAGGAACAACACCACAGCTGTTTTTGCCCCACTATTAATCTCCGAAGTAGAGACTTCTGCCGTTATCTTCTTATCTTGTTGTTTTTTCAAAAATTCTTGATAACGAGAATCTTTTTCTAAATCTATACCAACAAAACTCATCACGATAGCTCCAACAATCACTCCTAAAAGTGTAGCTGGAATAGCAATAATTAAAATATCACTCAACTCTATTCCCTTCCCCCCCAACAATTCCGCTGTAAGTAGTGCAGATGTAGCTGCCGAAATAGGGCTCGCCGTAATTGCCTGCTGAGATGCAATAACCGAAATACTTAACGGCCTCTCAGGACGGATTTTACTCTCTATGGCTATTTCCGAAATTATCGGTAGAAGTGAATAGGCAATATGCCCCGTTCCCGAAAATAGAGTAAAAATATAACAAACTATAGGTGCTACAATCGTAATCATTGCAGGGTTACGCCTAAGGATTTTCTCTGCAATCTTTACTAAATAATCCAACCCTCCTGCTCCTTGCAATGCCGCCGCTGCTGTAATCACAGCTACAATCATCAACATAACATCTACAGGCGGCTTCCCAATTTTTAAACCAAAACCGAAAACCAAAATCCCTAAACCTATCATTCCAAAAACACCTAAACCTATTCCGCCAACTCTTGCTCCAATAAAAATAGCAAACAATACGACCAAGAATTGCACATAAATTAAATATTCCACAATTTTTTAATTATTTTTAACCACTACAAATATAATCATTTTTTTCTGTTATACATAATATAATAAATAACACAACCTTATATAAAACCATTCAAAATACCATATTACAATATATCATATCATATTTTTTTTCATTACCTTTGTCAGTAAATTCCATACAATGCTTAAAGAATTAAAGCCTATCTTATTCATTTTACTGAGATTTTTAGGAATTTACTTCATTCTTTTATTTCTATACGAAAGAATTTATCTTGCTCATTATAAAGGATGTGGCTTAGACCCTATTTCTCGATTTATGGCCCAGCAAGTTGATTATTTACAAAATTTTCTAGGCTACAAAACCTATCTTGTAGATAATATTTCCGCAAATGGAGTCTATTATTGTTTTGATAAAAAAATTCTTTCAATAATGGTAGAAGGTTGCAATATCATCTCGGTAGCTATACTTTTTCTAGCATTTATTTTTGCTTTCTATCAAGGGAAGAAAACTTTTTTATTCTCTCTCTTTGGACTTTTTTTAATGTATGTAATGAATATTTTCCGAATTGCAGGACTTAACATTTTGGGTATCGTATCCCCTAGATATTTCATCCCTGCCCACGATTTTATATTTCCTGCAATAATCTATGGTACGATTGTTATTTTATGGATTGTCTGGATTAATTTTTTTACTTTAAGAAATGAAAAAAAGAATCACTAATATCTTTTTGGTTTCACTTGGCATTGGAGGCTTAATCTATATACGCTATGCTGAAAGCAACCTCTTCTACGACCCTTTTTTGGATTATTTCCATCAAGTTGGACAGAACCCTACTTTCCCTACTTTTAATTGGGAACAATTAATTATCAGTCATTTCTTACGATTTGGGCTGAACTTAATATTTTCCTCTATCATCATACATTTTATTTTTAATAAAATCAAATGGACATTATACGGCGGTATTTTGATGAGTTTAGTATTCGGTGTTACATTACTTATCTACTTATATTGCCTTTATACACAGTTTGAGGTCGGATTTCAATTTTCGTTTTATATCCGTCGGTTTGTAATACAACCGCTTATTTTACTGCTCATTATTCCCACATTTTATTATTTAAAGAAGAAAAATACTTTACAATAAGAAGCAAAAAATCCCCTCATATATTTAAGGGGATTTTCTATTTAACTGAGCATTTTTTTAGCTTTTTTGACTCCTTCTATGAAAATATCAATTTCTTCTAATGTATTATAAACTGCAAAACTTGCCCTCACGGTACCTGCAATTCCAAAATGTTTCATAATTGGCTGGGTGCAATGATGCCCTGTCCTCACGGCTATCCCCATTTTATCCAAAATCATTCCCACATCAGATGATATTCCTATCTTATCAAGATTAAAAGAAATAGCTCCCGCCCGATTGGCTTTTAGGCCATAAATTTCTATACCTTCTATCCCCAATAGCTTTTTTTGCGTATATTCAAATAGCTGATTTTCAACTTTTTGCAAATTTTGATAACCAACATTTTCTATAAAATCTGTTGCTACCCCTAAGGCTATATTTCCACCAACATTAGGAGTCCCCGCCTCAAATTTAAAAGGTAAATCTGCATAAGTAGTTCCCGAGAAAGCACAAGTATGTATCATTTCTCCACCGCCATGAAAAGGATTCAACTTTCTAAGAGCCTCTTCCTTGCCATACAAAATCCCTACCCCCATCGGTGCATACATTTTGTGACCAGAAAACACGAAAAAATCACAATCCATCTGCTGAACATCTATTTTAAAATGAGAAATAGACTGAGCTCCATCAATCACAATATATGCCGAAGATAATGCTCTCACTTTCTTAATAATTTCCTCTATCGGATTAATAATCCCCAAGGCATTAGAAACTTGATTCACGGATACGATTTTTGTTTTTTCATTAAGATTTTCATCTAAGAAATCCAATTGCAAAATTCCATTTCCATCAATTGGAATAACCTTTAATACAGCACCTGTTCTCTCACAAAGCAACTGCCACGGAACAATATTAGAGTGATGCTCCAAATGAGAAATAATAATCTCATCTCCTGCTTTTATTTGGTTAGTAAAAGCATACGCCAATAAGTTAAGACCTTCGGTAGTTCCTCGCGTAAAAATAACCTCAAAATCATTTTTTGCATTGATGAATTTTTGTATTTTTTGGCGGGAAAATTCCATCTCTTCAGTTGCTATTTGGCTAAGGGTATGAATCCCTCGATGCACATTAGCATTAATTTCTGTATAATATTTTTGGAGACTCTGCAACACAGAAATTGGTTTTTGTGAGGTCGCTGCGTTATCCAAATAAACCAAAGGCTTACCATTAACCTTCTGATTAAGTATTGGGAATTGGTTTCTTATATCTTTTAGATTGAACATATTTTATATTATTTTGATGATATTTTCTTTTATTCGTTTCCTGCCAGATATTTTCTCCATTTTTCAATGGCGTTTTGCATATCTTTTGGCATAGGACTTTCAAAATACATTTCTTGATGCGTTACAGGATGGACAAACCCTAAAGTATGAGCGTGTAATGCGTGGCGGGGGAGTATCTCGAATACATTTTGTACGAATTGTTTGTATTTCGGTAAATTGATACCTCTCATTATAATATTCCCTTCGTATCGTTCATCATTAAAAAGAGTGTGTCCTATATGTTTAAAGTGAGCTCTAATTTGGTGTGTTCTCCCCGTTTCCAATTTGCATTCTACCCATGTCATATACCTAAAACGCTCTAACACTTTATAATGGGTTACTGCATGTTTTCCATATGAGCCATCTTCGTAGACTGCCATTTGCATTCTATTTTTCTGATGCCTACCTATATGCCCACGAATAGTTCCATTATCCTCTTCAAAATTTCCCCAAGCAAATGCCCAATAGAGTCTCTTGGTGGTTCTATCATAAAACTGCCGTGCCAAATGGCTTAGTGCAAATTCATTTTTAGCAATTACTAGCAGCCCAGAGGTATCTTTATCTATACGATGTACCAATCCTACTCTATCTAAGTCTGTTTTTAGTCCATTTTTCTCAAAATGATAGGCTACTGCATTCACTAAGGTGCCTTCCCAATTTCCAAAACCTGGATGCACCACCATTCCTGCCTCCTTGTCAATCACCAAAACATCATTGTCCTCATATACGATATTGATAGGTATATCCTGTGGAATAATTACATTTTCTCGTGGAGGATGGGCTAATAACACGGATATTTCATCATTGGGTTTTACCCTATAATTTTGTTTTACAGGTTTGTTATTTACCAAAACATTTCCCGCACGACAAGTTTCAGAAATCTTATTCCGAGAAGAATTTTGGCGATATAGCAATAAAAATTTATCTATCCTTAGAGGTTCTTGTTTTTTATCTACGATAATGTTCAGATGTTCATAGAGTTCTGTATTTTCTTCATTTTCACTATATGAAAAATCATTATCAAAAACATCTTGATGAAAGTTATCACTCATTTTGGAATTTTTGCAAATGTAATAAAATAAAAAGAAAAAAAACGATAGAGAAAAAACCTCTATCGTTTCATTTATTAATTTTGTCTTATTTTATCCCAAACCTCTATACGATAATCATCTATTTTTGCTCCATCTTGTAGACTTTGCAACAAAGATTGAGAGAATATTTGTGAGTTTTGCATTTTCAGCATATCCATTATTTGGTTAATATTACCTGGTTGCTTATTTATTTTTTCAGATTTTTTCAAAATCACATATACCCCCGTATTTCCTTCTATTGGGTTAGACACTTTTCCTTTTGCACTCCAAAAGCTGCTCCTGCAACTTTAGCTTCTACGACGCCCGCTACCATAGGTGTAATAATATTCACTTGTGCTGGCTGGATTGAAGTACCAAATTTTTTAGCTACGCTATCAAGGCTTGCTCCTTTACCGATTTTTTCAATAATTTTCTTAGCTACTAATTCATTTTTAACAATCGGCTCTATTTGGTCTCTTACGGATTCTGGATCGGTTGTAAATTCATCATTGATACCATTGAGATATACTACTATTCTGTCTCCTGTACCATCTACCATAAAGATTTCAGTATCACCTTTCTCTCTCTTTTTATTGAATGCCCAAGAAAGGATTTCGGAAGCTTTTTCTGTACCTATGCCTTCTATTCTTCCTTCAAATCTCTTTGCAGATTTAGGATTATAGAATTGATAATTTCCTTTTTTAGCGATATTTTTAAACTCATTGAAGGACTTTCCTTGTACTTGTTGGATAAATCTTTTTGCATTTTTATCTACTTCATTTTCTGTGGCTTCTGATGGTTTTACAGATTTTATCAAATTAGCAACTTTATAAGTCATATGCCCTTCTTCGGATTTTTTATCCTTAATATTGATAATATGATACCCATAAACAGTCTTTACTATTCCCGTAGCACCTTTTGGTGATTTTTCTACAAAAGACTGGAACTCAGGTACCATTTGCCCACTACCCGTCTCAATAGTATATTCTCCACCGTTAGCGATAGAACCTTTGTCTGAGGAATATTGTTTCACTAATTCTTGGAATTTAGTAGGATCCGCCTTCACAACTGCTTCCAAAGAATCAGCTAATTTTTTAGCTTCCTTTTCATCTCTTTTTTCTTCACTCATTTGGGCACCTTTATACGAGATAAGAATATGTCGTGCGGTGGTAGATGTTTTAGCTTCTACCTTTTTATCTAATAATTTTGATACTACCAAAAAGTCTTGTTCCTTATATGGCCCTACAATAGCACCCACTGACAATGTAGCGATTTGAGAACGCAAAGCTTGTGGAAGCTTATCCTCTGTAAGATATCCGTTGTAAAATGGCATATCTGAATTAAGAGATACGAACATAGAATCGTTAGTCGTATTTCTAAAATTTTCATTTGGATTAGCATCAGTTCCTATATTCAATAATTTGTCTATACCTTTCTCTGCCTCAGCTTGATCTTTTGCTGATGGTTTCGCTTGGAAATACACCACACCAAGATTTCTTGTCGGCTGAGATTTGAATTTTGTAGGATGTTTTTGGATATAGTCCGCAAGGTCTTTTGTTGTTACTTTTATTGGATTTTTCTTCAAAAACTCGGCATAATCCACTTTCACAAAATCAATATCTG
>CAKAOY010000044.1 GCA_916710115.1 uncultured Bergeyella sp. | reverse complement strand
CTTTAACACAATAAAAAGGCTATTTAAATAAATAGCCTATCTCTTTATTGTGTTAAAGTTTTCTTTCAATGACATAATCAAGCATTAGGTTGAGTGATATTTTCGCCTGAGAATCAGGAAAGTCGTTTAAGATATTTTTTGCTTTTTGCTGAAAATCTTTCATAACCCCAATAGCGTACTCCAATCCACCTGATTTCTTTACAAAATCTATAAGTTCCTTTACGCGTTTTTTATCGTTATTATAATTTTTTATCGTTTTGAAGTAATATTTTCTATCATTTTCACTACAATTTTTTAGAGTGAATATAAGTGGAAGAGTCATTTTTTGTTCCTTGATATCAATACCTACAGGTTTTCCGATAACATTAGAACTGAGGTAATCAAATAAATCATCTTTAATCTGGAATGCCATTCCCGTATAAGTCCCAAAATCTCGCATTTTTTTTGCTAAAATTTCATCAGAATTATTAGAAAGTACTCCAATTTCGCAACAAGCAGAGATAAGCGTGGCTGTTTTTTGACGGATAATTTCATAATAAACCTCCTCAGTGATATCTAATTTTCTTGCTTTTTCTAATTGTAGTAGCTCCCCTTCAGACATTTCTCTTATCGTCCGAGATATCACCGATAGTAGGTCGTAGTCCTTATTGTCTGTAGATAACAAAACAGACTTTGATAGGAGGTAATCACCTACCAGCACGGCTATTTTATTTTTCCACAAAGCATTGATAGAAAAAAAGTTTCGCCTTTTAAAGCTTTCATCTACAACATCATCATGGACTAATGTAGCAGTGTGGATTAGTTCTATCATAGAGGCACCACGATAGGTTTTTTCATTCACTTCACCTAATAATTTTGCACAGAGAAAGATAAACATAGGTCTCATCTGTTTTCCCTTGGTTGTTACTATGAAGCGGGTTACTTTATCTAAAAGTGGAACCTTAGATTGCATCGACTCGTAAAACTTTTGTTCAAAAAGTTTCATCTCAGAGTTGATAGGTTTCTTGATTTCCTCTACAATATTTGCCACAATATTTTTAGTTTAAAATAATCACAAAGTTAATATTTTTTTTTGAATACGAGTGTTTTTTGAAAGTTTAAAGAATGCAGGATAGAATATTTTCATCTTTGCATTGCACATCATAAATTCCTTCTCCGATTTCGCTTAGCAGGGTGAAATTGATATTTCCGTGCGTATTTTTCTTGTCATTCATCATTTTTATGATAATCTTATCTTTGTTAAAGGGTAGCTTAATATCTGTATAAAATTTTCTGATATTATTAATGATTTTTTCAGTAGTATTTTTTGATATAAATCCTTCTAAATAAGATAGCTGAGTTTCACAAATCATACCATATGCTATTGCAAATCCGTGTGGAATAATTTCATCCTCTTCCAAGAATAGACTTTCGACGGCGTGGCCTATGGTATGTCCAAAATTTAAAACCTTGCGGATATTTTTTTCTTGATAATCAATATGTACAATATTTTCCTTTATCTTCATAGAGGTCTCAATATGTGGCTGGATATGTTCTACTGATATTTCTGGGAGATTAATGAGGTCATCCCAATGTTTTTTATCAGCAATGAGGCCGTGTTTTATCATTTCAGCAAAACCACTTTTTAACTCTCTGAAAGGTAATGTTTTAAGAAAATTACTGAAAACAAAAATTCGTTCTGGAAGGGCAAATGTTCCTACGATATTTTTTATGAATTGATGGTCAATGCCTGTTTTTCCCCCGATTGACGCATCACACATTCCTAAGAGGCTTGTTGGGAGATTAATGAATTTTATCCCTCGTTTATAGGTGGAAGCCACGAATCCTCCCAAATCGGTAATTACACCTCCCCCAAGATTCAGCAGAAGTGCTTTTCTATCTGCTTCAAATTCCGTGAGAATCTCCCAAAGTTGCGTAGCCGTTTCTATAGTTTTCATCTCTTCACCTGCTTCTATTTCAATAATTTCAAAAGGGCAGTTTATTTCCATATTCGGTAGTAGAATAGGGAGGCAATACTCGTGGGTATTTTCGTCGCAGAGTATGAATAACTTACTGGGATTCAGTTGATAAATAAACTCATTGAGTTGCGAAAATGTGTGGTCTAAAATTGTAATCATCACAAAAAATATTAGAAGGGGTAGCCTAATTTATGGAGGCATTGAGATTTTCCCATTCCTCCATTATGGTTTCTAATTCAGTTTGTTTTGCTTTATAAAGATTGAGGGCTTCTTCGGTTGGGTTATTTTTAGAAAAATCGTCCTCAAAATTTTTAATTTCTTGTTCCAAAGTTGTGATTTTATCCTCTATTTTTTGTATCTTATTGAGGATGTTCTTTTGTTCTTTGGATACGAAATTTTTTTTATTTTCCTTTTCTACGATATGTTGAGTAGATATTTTTTGTTCAAGAGTATTTGTTTTTTTGCTATCTAATTTGGCTTTTTCCATAGAAATTTCGCGGATACTTTCTTTCTGTCGGTATTCTAAATATTCATCTATATTCCCGAGAAACTCTTTCATTTCACCATTTCGGAATTCAAAAATTTTATCAGCAAGCCCTTGTAAAAATTCTCTATCGTGAGAGATTACGATGAGAGTTCCTTCGTATTTTTGCAGGGCTAATTTGATAATTTCCTTTGATTGAATATCAAGGTGGTTGGTGGGCTCGTCCATTATTAATGTATTAAATGGTCGGAGGAGTAACTTACACAGAGCCAGTCTGTTTCTCTCACCCCCAGATAATACTTTTGTTTTCTTTTCTACATCTTCACCAGAGAATAGGAAGCTACCGAGTAGGTCTCTCACGCGTGGGCGAGTTTCTTCTGTTGCGGTATCTTCGGCTTCTTGTAGTACGGTTTTGTTTGGGTCAAGGACTTCCTCTTGGTTTTGTGCGAAATAGCCGATATTTACATTATGGCCGAGATTCCAAGTTCCTGAAAAATCCTTAATATTACCTGATAGAATTTTTGCTAAGGTTGTTTTTCCTTGTCCATTTTGCCCCAAGAGAGCAATTCTATCACCTCTTTCTACAAAGAAATTTACATTGTCAAAAACTTGCTTATCACCGTAGGATTTTCCTAAATTTTCAGCCTCAAAAATCACTTTACCTGGGGTGATGGATGGCTCAAATCGTATATTGAATTTGGATACATCTTCATTGTCTATCTCTATTCTTTCTATTTTTTCCAATTTTTTGATGAGAGATTGAGCAAAACTTGCCTTTGTTGCCGACGCTCGGAATTTATTTATATTATCCTCCATTTGTTTGATTTCGGCATCTTGGTTCTTTTTCGCCTGCATTAATTTTTCTCGTCTTTCCTTGCGAAGTTCCAAGTATTTAGAGTAATTTGCTTTGTAATCGTCAATTTTTTTGTTATTTACATCAAATGTACGATTGCATACGGCTGTCATAAATTGTTTATCGTGACTCACCAAGACGATGGCACCAGAGTAGTCTTTTAGGAAGTTTTCCAGCCAAATAATGGATTCCATATCGAGGTGGTTGGTAGGTTCGTCGAGCAGTAAAAGGTCATTATTTTGGAGGAGAAGTTTTGCTAGTTCAATCCTCATACGCCATCCGCCCGAGAATGTATCTGTTATTTTGTTAAAGTCATCCGCTTTGAATCCCAGCCCAAGGAGGATTTTCTCTACATCACCTTCTAAGTTGTAGGCGTCGTGGTGTTGTAATAGGTCGTTAAGGTCTGTCATTCTGTGTATTAAGTTAGTGTATTCCTCACTTTCGTAGTCGGTACGCGTAGCGAGTTGTTCATTAACTTGCTCTAATTCTGATTGCCATTTATTGATTTGCTCGAAAGCCTGCATTGTTTCATCCCAAACGCTTCTACCTTTCACAAAATCAAGGTCTTGTTTAAGAATACCGATGGTGATATTCCCCTCTGGGACGACATTTCCTTCATAGAAATTAATCTCATTGGAGAGAATTTTCAGTAGTGTAGATTTTCCTGCTCCATTTTTTCCCACCAACCCAATTTTGTCGGCTCTTTTTATTGTAAAATTTACATCTCGGAAGAGATAATTCCCAGAGTGATGCAATCCCAAACCTTGAACTGATAACATTTTTATATAAATTTAAATATTTTTAATGAATTAAGTTTGCAAATATAAGGAAAATTAGTTTTTTGGAAAGTAGCCTTTTTGGGGTATAGTATTTTTATCCTTCCACCAAAAATCTGTATCTTTGCATACTAATTTTAGCAAAATGGAAGACTTTTTAAAGGGATTAAATGAAAGCCAATATAAAGCCGTAACTACCTTACAAGGCCCTCTGATGGTGCTTGCAGGTGCTGGTTCGGGGAAGACAAGGGTTCTAACGATGAGGATTGCTAACTTGATAACCAACGGCATAGATCCATTTAATATTTTGGCACTGACCTTTACAAACAAGGCTGCAAAGGAAATGAAAGAGAGAATTGCCAAAGTGGCGGGGGAGAGCAATGCTAAAAGTATTTGGATGGGGACTTTCCACTCTGTTTTTGCGCGTATTCTAAGGTCAGAGGGGCATTTCTTGGGCTTTGAGTCTAATTTTACAATTTATGATGCTCAGGACTCTCTCAATGTGTTGAAAAAGGTAATTAAAGACCTTGATTTAGATGTAGAAATCTACAAACCCAAAAAAGTGCAGTCCAAAATTTCAGCATATAAGAATAATCTTATCACCGTAAGGGCATACTTTAATACTCCTGAACTCGTTGCGAACGATGAGAAAAGTAATATGAAGCATCTCGGGACGATTTACAAAAAATATGTAGAGCAATGCTATCGAAATAGTGCAATGGATTTTGATGATTTATTGTTGAGAACCAATGAATTACTCACGCGTTTTCCTGAGGTTTTGGCAAAGTATCAAGATAGATTTAGATATATTTTGGTAGATGAGTATCAGGATACCAATCATTCTCAGTATCTTATTATCAAGGCATTAGCCTCTAAGTTTGAGAATATTTGCGTGGTGGGAGATGATGCTCAATCTATTTATTCCTTTCGTGGGGCGAATATCTATAATATCCTTAATTTTGAGAAAGATTATCCCAATGTAGAGAAGGTCTCTTTGGAGCAAAACTATCGTTCTACACGAATGATTGTGGATGCTGCTAATAGCGTGATAGCAAGAAATATCAACCAATTTCCTAAAAATGTATTTTCGGAGAATGAGGAGGGCGACAAAATAAAAATATACCGAGCTCTATCCGATGCCGATGAGGCCTCTTTCGTTGCAACGAATATTTGGGATTTGCATCTTCGGGATAAACGAAGGTTCAGTGATATTGCTGTTTTGTATAGAACTAACTCGCAGACGCGTGCCATTGAAGATGCTTTAAGGAAGAAAAATATCCCGTATAAAGTCTATGGAGGGCTATCTTTTTACCAAAGAAAAGAGGTGAAAGACCTGATGGCTTATCTTCGTATTTTGGTAAATGATAATGATAATGAGGCACTTATTAGAGTGATAAATTATCCTACAAGAGGCATCGGAGAGACTACACAGAATAAGTTAATCGTTTTCGCTGATTCCATTGATTTGCCTTTATCAAAAGTTCTTGATAATATTTCATTTTATTCAAGTCAGTTAGGACTGAATAATAGCGTCATTAATAAACTTAATGATTTTTGGCAGATGATACAAGCATTTCGAGTGATGCTAAAAACAGAAAATGCCTATAATGTAACGATGGAAGTGGCCAAACGAAGCGGATTGTTAAGGGTATTGAAAGAGGACCAAACACCAGAGGGAGTTTCTAGAATTGAAAACATTCAGGAGGTGATGAACTCGTTACAGGGATTCATAGAAGAACAACAGCAGTTGGACGATGGAGATCCGTCTCTATCCAACTTTTTGGAGAATATTGCCCTTTCTACCGATACAGAAAAAAAGGATGAAGAGGATGGCGATAGAGTTTCGTTAATGACAATTCACCTTTCAAAAGGTTTGGAATTTCCAGTGGTACATCTTGTTGGTTTAGAAGAGAATCTATTTCCAAGTATTATGAGTTCTAATACCCGAGACGAGTTGGAGGAAGAGCGTCGTCTGTTCTATGTGGCTCTTACGCGTGCCGAAAAACAAATATTTCTTTCCTACGCCACTTTTCGCTATCAATGGGGAAAAAATACCAGTTGCGAGCCGAGTCGTTTCATCACAGAGGTGGATTCCCATTATTTGGATTTTCTGAATCCTAATATCGAAAGAAAAGTGATTAATCGTTCGGGATTGAAGTCTAATATTTTCGATGAAACGCCATCTACTCCAAATACATTTAGAAGGTTAGAGCCGAAGAAAAAAATCATTCGCCCTATTAATATTCCCCAGAATAAAGAGATTGTGTCTATTAGCAATGCGAAAATTACCAACGGCAATGGGAATATTCAGGAAATACAGGTGGGAGATAAAGTGCGACACGACCGATTCGGAGTAGGAGAGGTTATCCTAATAGATGGTACTGACCCAGAAAATATTAAAGCAAAGATAGATTTTGCTAACGAAGGAAAGAAGAATCTTATCCTAAAATTTGCAAAATTATATAAGATATAGGGGTTTCAGACTATAAAAAAGTTAGTTATAACACGAAAAAATGAATCATTATCTTACCATATTGGGGTTTAATTCTGCCATTCCCACTGCTCGTTCTTTTCCTACGGCACAACTTTTGGAAATGGCAGATAGACATTTCTTGATAGATTGTGGAGAGGGAACTCAGGTGCAACTTCGAAAGGCAAAAGCAAAATTCTCTAAGATTAATCATATTTTCATCTCTCATCTTCACGGAGATCATTGTTTTGGGTTACCTGGGTTGGTGGCATCGTTTCGGCTTCTCGGTCGGGAAACACCACTTTATATCTATGGCCCTAAAGGTATTAAAGAGATGATGGAAACAATCTTTAGACTCACGGAGACTTATCGTGGTTTTGAGGTGATTTACAAAGAGTTAGAAGGTATTCAATCTGAAAAAATTTTTGAGGATAAAATGATAGAAGTATATACTATTCCACTGAAACACAGAATTTATTGTAATGGATACCTTTTCAGAGAAAAAGAAAAAGTTCGCCCTCTTAATATGGAGGAAATAAAAAAATATCCAGAGATAGAAATTTGTGATTATCAGAATATTAAGAATGGTAAAGACTTCGTTCTAAGTGATGGATATATCTTAAAAAATGAAATACTAACCAACGAGCCAGAGTCTTCGAAATCATATGCATTTTGTAGTGATACTAGTTTTAAAGAGGATATTATTCCCATCATAAAAGGGGCTGATTTACTCTATCACGAATCTACATTTTTACAAAATTTACAAGAAATGGCTATCAAGACAGGACATTCCACAGCTCGCGAAGCGAGTATCATCGCTAAAAAAGCAGGGGTAAAAAAACTAATTTTGGGGCATTTCTCCAATAGGTATGATGACTTGCAACTTTTCCTTGATGAAGCCAAAATAGAGTTTGAGAATACTTTTCTCCCAAAAATGTTGGAACGAGTAACTTTTTAAAATGAAAATAATGGATTTTAACGATTTAAAATCTTTTCTTGATGAAAAGGTAGAGCAATACAATTGCCCTGATTTTATTGAGAATGACCCAATACAGATTCCTCATCGATTTGATTTGCAACAAGATATAGAGATTTCAGGATTTTTTTCGGCAATTATTGCGTGGGGAAATAGGAAATCCATCATTAATTCCGCTAATAAAATAATAGAAATGATGGGAAATTCACCCTATGACTTCGTGATGAATTATTCTGATAAATATCTTGATAAATTTGGTGATAAATCAGTTCATAGGACTTTTATGATGGAGGATTTTAAGTTTTTCTTAAAATCTTTGAATAATATTTATTCTAAATGGGGCTCTTTGGAGGATTTATTTTTGCTGAAAGATGGTGAAACGAATTTTTATCACGCCTTGGAGCGGTTCCGAAGGCAGTTTTTACTTGGAGAACAACATCGAAGTAGCAAACATATCAGTTCTACTTACAAAAAATCTGCCGCAAAACGCCTTATGATGTATCTTCGCTGGCTTGTGAGGAAAGACAAAAAAGGAGTAGATTTTGGACTTTGGAAACGGATAGATCAGAGAAATCTCTCCATTCCTCTTGATGTTCATACAGCGAATATTTCCCGAAAGTTAGGATTATTACACCGCCCTCAGAATGATTGGAAGGCAGTGGAGGAATTAGATGATTCTTTAAGAAGAATGGATGAAAAAGACCCAGCAAAGTATGATTTTGCACTATTTGGTATTGGTGTTACGAAGGAGTTGGATTGATAATATTTTTTTTGATGAAATAAAAATAATTTGGATAATTCGGCCAAAATATTTAATTTTGAAAGGTTAAAAAAGTTTAATAAAAAAGTAAAAATAAATTTAATTATGAAAGTAACAGTAGTCGGTGCGGGTGCAGTAGGGGCATCTTGTGCAGAGTATATTGCGATGAAAAATTTCGCTTCCGAAGTGGTATTAGTGGATATTAAAGAAGGATT
>CAKAOY010000043.1 GCA_916710115.1 uncultured Bergeyella sp. | reverse complement strand
CTTTGCTCATATTTGATGAGGTAATGACAGGCTTCCGACAAGCCTTTGGTGGAGCTCAAGAGCGTTTTGGAGTAAAGGCAGATTTGGTAACCTATGGGAAAGTAATTGGTGGTGGTATGCCGGTAGGAGCATTTGCCGGTAGGAATGAGATTATGGATTGTCTTGCCCCAAAAGGGTCTGTGTATCAAGCAGGAACCCTTAGTGGGAATCCTTTGGCCATGAGAGCGGGACTGACGACCTTACAAATTATCCAAAGAGATGTTGATTTTTATAAAAATATAGACAAAACTACGGAAACGCTATCCCAAGAAATTGAAAAAATATTCGCTGAAAAAGGCCTACAAAATGTGATTAATAGAAAAGGTTCTATGATGTCTATTTTCTTTGGAGTAGAAAAAGTTTCTAATTTCGAAGATGCTAAAAAGGCAAATCACAAACAATTTAATGAGTTTTTCCATTATTTACTTTCCAATGGAATTTATCTTCCACCAAGTGGTTACGAGACTTGGTTTATTTCTTCTGCAATAAAGCAGACAGAGATAGATAAGACTTTGGAAGTAATACGAAATTGGATGAAATAGACAAAATGTTTGGAATTTAAATTCCAAACATTTTTTATACTATTTTGCTAATTTTACTCGGAGATTTTTTATCATATCCTCAGACATTTCCCCGATACCGAATTCATAGGTTAGACCCCAATCTTTTTTGGCGATAGAATCATCAATAGATGCAGGCCAAGAGTCTGCAATAGCTTGTCGAAAATCAGGCTCGTAAGTTATTTCAAAATTAGTGATAATCTTTTTAATTTCGTCAGAAAGTTGTTTTGGAGTAAAGCTTAACCCTCCCAAATTATAAGAAGAACGAACAGTTATTTGTTCTTTTGGGGCATCCATCAGCTGGATAGTAGCATTGATGGCATCTTCTATATATAGCATAGGTAGTGCTGAGTTTTCAGAAATGAAACTAGTATATTTTCCATCTTCTACAGCCTTGTAGAAGATTTCTACTGCGTAATCGGTAGTACCGCCTCCTGCTGGTGTTTTCCAAGAGATAATACCAGGGTAGCGGATACTTCTCACATCTACTCCATATTTTTCGTGGTAATATTCGCACCATCTTTCTCCTGCTAATTTGGAGATACCGTATACGGTGGTAGGATTCAGTACGACTTCTTGTCCCACATCGTGTTTAGGAATTCCTTTCCCAAAGACAGCGATAGAACTTGGCCAAAATAATTTGTTGATTTTTCTTTCTTTTGCCAACTCCAAGAAATAGAGTAGAGGTTCAATGTTTAGTTTCCAAGCAAGTTGAGGATTTTTTTCTGAAGTGCCAGATAGTAGAGATGCTAAATGATAGACGATAGTAATTTGATATTTATCAATGATTTGGCTAATAAGTTCGGTATTTGCTATATCAACCTTTTCGTAGAATCCCGCGGAGGTTGTAGGATTATCTTTGATATCCAAGGCAATTACATTCTCTTTACCGAATAGATTTACTAATCTTTGGGTGAGTTCGGTACCGATTTGTCCTAATGCACCTGTTATTAAAATCTTTTCCATTATAGTGATTGTTTATTTTTATACAAATTTAATAGTTTTTTTCTGAACACTGAAAAATATTTTAAAATAAAATTAATAAAAAAGTATCAGAAAAAATATCAAAATATTAATAATCGTTTATTTGTTAATAATTTAGAAAAATAAGTGCTGTTTTTTATAAAATAGTTTTATATATAATTCCTTTAGAAACCAAATTTTCCATTTTTATTATATATCAATGTTTAGTAATTTAGTATGTTCGTATAATATTTTATCCAAAAAAAAACACTCCTAAAATAGGAGTGTTTTATACGAACAAATTCAGTTATGTCTTTCTCTTTAATATTGCATATATTTCTACTACAAATCCTACTACTACAAACAGAGGAGCCATTCGTATTCTCCGTATGGAGAAAATATCATCATTCCAATAATTAGGAGAGAAGGTTCCATCTGGTTTGGTGTTAGCATCGTATCCCATCATTAATAGAAATCCTAAAATAATGATTCCAATCCCGATGAGCATCAATTTGTAATTTTCTTTACCGAAATAAAAAGTGTTTTTTTCTTTTTCCATAGGAGAAAATTTTAGTTGTAGTATAGTTCATCAACACTTGTTTTCAAGAATCTCCAAGTAGCAATAATTGTACTAAGGACGGTGATAAATACCCCAACACCAATGATAAGTAATACGAGGTATAGGTATTGAGTATTGTCCTGCATAAAATCTTGTTTGATTTCTAATGTGAAATAATACCATATACCAAATAAAGCAATAAGACCAATAAAGGCTCCTATGATACCTAAAATCATTGCTTCTATTATGAAAGGTTTTAGGATAAATCTTCTCTTAGCGCCTACGAGCTGCATTGTTTTGATAATGAACCGTTTAGAGAATATTTTCAGACGAATAGAATTATTGATGAGAACCACTGCTAGTACTAGAAATAGCACTGAAAAACCTAAAATCCATCTCAAAATTCTGTTCAAGTTGTTATATACATCAACCATCAGCGTATTGTTATTTTTTACTTCAACTACCGATGGTACGGATTCTATTTGCTTTATTGCTTCATTGATTTTTGCGGGGTCGATATATTCAGGATATAGTGTAACTTCTACAGACGAAGGAAAAATATTTTCCTCAAAAAGAGCATCGGAATCCACTCCTAAATCTCGCTTTGCCTCCTTCGCTGCCTCTTCACGGCTAATATATTTCACCTTTTTTACAGGTGTCAAAGTTTTAATTTTCTCAAACGCCTTACGCTCAGTTTGTTCAATTTTTAGAGAGTCTTTCGGATTGTAATTTTCGTCAAAATAAGCGTTTATAACTAATTGTTCTTTAATATAATCTGAATATTTTTGGGCATTAATCAAAATTAAACCAATCAAACCTAATAAAAAAAGCACCAACGCAATAGAAACTATTACGGTAATATTGCTAGAACGCAATCTTTTTTTGTTGAAATCATCTAATGTATTTCCCATTAATCAAAAATTTTCGCTAAGTTAAAAAAAATCTTCAGAAGATGAAAGTTTTGAATCAAAAAACGATGTTAATTAAATCATAAATTTTATTTATTGAAGCGTATGAGTAGTTTTGTATTTTTATAAAATACTATAGATTAGTTATTTATATTTAATATTGTTGTTTTTTTTCATAAGATAGTAAATAAGTTCTTACAATATCCATATTTAAAGAATAGTGTTTTTTAATAAAAATCTTACATTTGCCGAAATTTAATAAAAAATGAGTGTAAAAGCAAAAAAACATCTCGGACAACATTTTCTAACGGATGAAAATATTGCCCGAAAGATAGCATATGGACTCCATTTTGAAGCCTATCAAAAGATATTGGAAGTAGGCCCAGGAATGGGAGTTCTTACGAAATATCTTTTAGAGAAAGAAGATATGGAAGTATTTGTAGCAGAAATAGATACAGAGTCTATTGAATATCTGAAAAATCATTATCTAAAACTTAGGGAGAAGCACTTTACAGGAGACTTTTTGAAACTTGATTTTTCGGAAAAATTCCTTAATGAGCAGGTAGCGGTTATAGGAAATTTCCCTTATAATATTTCATCTCAGATTCTTTTTCATATTATTGAAAATTATCAACAAATTCCCGAAATGGTAGGAATGTTTCAAAAGGAAGTAGCTGAGCGAACTGCCGCCGTACCGAGGACGAAGGATTATGGGATTTTGTCTGTACTGATACAAGCTTATTATGATGTAGAGTATCTTTTTACAGTGAATGAAAATGTATTCAATCCACCTCCAAAAGTGAAATCTGGAGTTATTTCATTGATGAGAAAACCTAAAAAAGGATTGGAAGGAAATGAAACTTTGTTCAAGCAAATAGTAAAAGCAGGATTTAATCAAAGGAGAAAAAAACTAAGCAATGCTTTGAAGGTTTTAAATATTCCTGAAAATGTTAAAAGTCATCAATTTATGGATAAAAGAGCAGAAGAACTATCAGTAGAAGATTTCATAAATTTTACTATAGAATGGAAGAATAGTATGTAAAAACCAAGCAGAAATGATAAAAAATGACAAAAAGATAAGGCTATATTCGCAAGATTAGAGAAAAAAACTTATCTTTGCATCCATTAAAATAGTTCTTTGAATGTTAGGTAGACGACAAATTAGAGAAAAGGTAACGCAGGCTGTTTATGCGTATTATCAAAATCCGATAAAAGTAGATGTTTTGGAGCAAAATATGTTCTCTGAGATAGAGAAAATTTATTATCTCTATATCTATCAGTTGAATTTTATTATCGCCTTAAAGGAGGTGGCAGAAAGACAGATAGAGAATGATAGAAATAGATATATCATTGCTGAAAAACATATTAATCCGAATAGAAAATTTGTTGATAATCAAGTTATTAATAAATTGGAAGAAAATGTGGAGCGATTACAGTTTACAAGTCTTCATACTGAGTTGAAGTGGGATATAGATAATGAGTTTTTGAGGAAAACATATCAAAAGATAATAACAGGGAAGAGATATAACGATTATATGAATTCTGATGATTATTCTTTTGATGGAGCTCAAAAATTTATTGCAAAACTTTTCTTAAAATATGTGGCAGAGAATGAGTCATTTCATCAATATGTAGAGGATAAGGAACTTTTTTGGGCGGATGATATACATATTTCTAATACCATGGTGCAGAAAACGATAGGTATGTTGAAGGAGGAAGAATCAAGCGATAGACTTATCAGAGTTATTAAAAATGAGGAGGATAGAAGTTTTGCATCAAAATTATTGAGAGATAGTTTGAAAAATCTTGAATTAACGGAAGAAAAGATTAAGGGACGATTGGAAAATTGGGATATTAGTAGGGTATCTACGATGGATAAAGTGATATTGGTTTTGGCGATTACAGAATTAGATAATTTTCCATTCACTCCATTGAAAATTATAGTGAATGAGTATATTGAGATAGCAAAAACATTCTCTACAAATAAGTCTAACATTTTCGTAAATGGAGTTTTAGATAAATATTCGAGAGATATTAATAGAACTTAAAATCTATGAAAAAAGTTTTTTTTGCAGTTGTATTTTTTTGTACATTATTTCAGTCTTGTAAGAAAACGGAGACTGATGAACAGATTGTTGAAGAACCAAGAGTAGAAACGAAAGAAGATTTGGTTGCCGATGCACAAGCAAAGCCACTTACTTCCGTTGCTCTTTCTACGAATGCTCACGATTTCGGAGAGGTGAAAAAAGGAGAGAGCGTGGAGTATGTCTATGAAATTACGAATATAGGGGATAATCCTTTGGTGATATCAAATGTGATACCTGGTTGTGGGTGTACAGCCTCAGAATATTCTCAAGAACCAATTTTACCAGGTAAAAAAGGAAGTGTGAAATTGAAATTCAATTCTGAAAATTTTGAAGGTATGCAACATAAACAAGCGGAGGTATATGCTAATGTGGATAAATCTCCAATTATTTTGACTTTCACAGCGAATGTAAAACCTTAAAAGAATAAAAAATGTTAAAACTTTTACAAATATCTCCACAAGGTGGTGGATTACAGATGATTATAATGATTGTGGTATTTATTGCATTTATTTATTTTGCAACGATTCGTCCACAAATGAAAAAACAAAAACAGGAGAAAAAATTCCAAGAATCTCTAAAAATAGGAAGTAGAGTGGTGCTTACTTCGGGGCTTCATGGGAGAGTGGCTCAGATTCAAGAAGATGGTGTTGTTATTGAAACACTTTCTGGTAAGTTGAAATTTGAAATGTCTGCTATTTCTAAGGACTTGACGGAGGCTAGATTTCCAGAAGTAAAAAAAGAAAAATAATGAATTTTTTTTGGGGTGTTGTGAGAAAGTTTTTCAAATAAAAGAAAAAAATAATGAGTCCAAAATTAATTGCTCCCTCACTGCTATCGGCAGATTTTGGGAATTTACAACGAGATATAGATATGCTAAATCAGTCTCAGGCAGATTGGTTGCATATTGATGTGATGGACGGGCGTTTTGTTCCGAATATTTCATTCGGTTTCCCCATAATGAAGACTATTAAAGAGCATTCTAAGAAAATAAATGATGTGCATTTGATGATTGTAGAACCAGAGAAGTATGTAGAAGAGTTCATTAATCAAGGTGCAGATTATGTTTCGGTACATTATGAGGCATGTATCCATTTACATAGAACGATAAAATTAATACAATCCAAAGGAGCGAAGGCGGGAGTAGTCCTCAACCCTTCAACACCAGTATCAGTACTTGAAGATATTATAAAAGATGTGGATTTGGTACTTCTAATGAGTGTTAATCCAGGATTTGGCGGACAGAAATTTATAGAGAATACATATAATAAGATTGCTCGATTAAAGGAGTTGATTTTATCCAGAGATGCTTCGGCACTTATCCAAGTTGATGGTGGAGTTAATGTAGAAAATGCTCCTCGTTTATTTGATGCAGGAGCGGATTGCCTAGTAGCTGGTAATGCCGTATTTTCTTCGGAAGATCCAATGAAGACAATAGAATTAATGAAAAAATAATTAAAATAGAGGCGTTTTTGTATAGCCTCTATTTTTTTACTCACTAATTAAATCCAAGAATTGTTGTTCGTCTAAAATTATAATTGTACCAATATCTTGGGCTTTTTTTAGTTTACTACCTGCCTTTTCACCTACAACAAGATAATTTAGATTCTTAGATACAGCAGAAATATTTTTACCTCCGTGTTTCTCTACCATTTCTTCAGCTTTTTCCCTTGTGAAAAGTGTTAATTTTCCAGTGAATAGAAATGTTTTTCCATCTAAAGAATTACTCAACAATTCGATGTCGTTTTGTTTTTTCTCAAATTGAACACCGTGAGATTTTAGTTGCTCAATCATATCAATATTTTCTTTATTGTCAAAGAAATCTTTGATACTTTCGGCTATTTTTATGCCAATATCTTCTGTTTGTACGAGTTCTTCCAGGGATGCATTCTGTAGAGCTTCAATATTTGGGAAATTTTTCACCAATTTTTTGGCAATAGTTTCACCAATATGTTTGATACTTATCCCAAATAATACTTTTTCAAAAGGTATTTTTTTAGAATTTTCGATTCCATTGATGATATTTTGAGCCGATTTTTCACCCATTCGCTCCAATCGGGCTAATTGCTTTTTAGTGAGCGTATATAGGTCGGCAGGTGTTTTTATTAGATTTTCTTTATAGAGTTGTTCTATGGTTTCGCTACCTAAACTATCGATATTCATAGCTTTACGCGACACGAAATGGATTATTTTTCCAATTACCTGTGGAGGACAATGAGTATCATTTGGACAGAAATGGACAGCTTGATTTTCTTCCTTGATAAGGCGGGTTCCACATTCAGGACAGTTAATGATATACTCTAAAGGCTCTTGGAGTAGGTTTCGTTTTTGGATATTTACTCCTACGATTTTTGGGATAATTTCTCCACCTTTTTCTATATATACAAAATCTCCGTGGTGTAGATCTAATTTCTTGATAATATCTTCATTATGGAGAGATGCTCTTTTTACTATTGTTCCTGCCAAAAGAACAGGTTTTAGGTTGGCAACGGGAGTTATAGCACCAGTTCTTCCAACTTGGTATGAGATACTAAGTAGTTCTGTTTCAACTTTTTCAGCTTTAAATTTATAGGCTATTGCCCATCGTGGTGATTTTGCTGTATAGCCCAATATTTTTTGGTGTTTGATAGAATTCACCTTAATTACAATCCCATCAATTTCAAAAGGAAGATTGTATCTTTCCTTCTCCCAATAATCAATAAAATACTTTACATCATCGAGATTTTTGCATATTTTTGCTTGGTCTTCGGATACTTTGAATCCCCATTTTTTAGCCTTTGCTAAAAGTTCCCAATGGGTTTCAGCAGGATATTCCTCGGCGACATATTGGTATAAAACTGCCGATAGCCCACGCTTTCTCACCTCATAGGAGTCTTGTAATTTGAGACTTCCACTAGCAGTATTCCTTGGATTCATAAAGGGGTCAAGCCCTTCTTCTTGTCTTAAAGTATTGATTTCATTGAATTTATTTTTATTTAAGTAAATCTCTCCACGGATGAAAAATCGATGGGGATAATCTCCGTGAAGCATTAGTGGAATATCCGAAATTGTCCTAATATTAGTTGTGATTTCATCACCTTGGAAGCCATCTCCTCGTGTAACGGCTTTATTGAGCATGCCATTTTCGTAAAGAATAGAAATAGAGGCTCCGTCATATTTCAGTTCGGCAACGAATTCTATAGGTTCATCAATGGTCTTGGTAATACGTTTTTCCCATTCCTCTAAGTCATTGAAATCGTAAGAGTTATCAAGAGAATACATCCTAAACTGATGTTGTATCGTTGGAAAATTTTTAGTAATTCCTCCACCGACCCTCTGCGTAGGAGAATTGGGATTCGCCCACTGAGGATATTGTTTTTCCAAATCTTGAAGCTCTTTCAATTTTTCATCAAATTCAAAATCTGTAATTGTTGGATTATCAAGTATATAGTAATTGTAATTATGTTGGTTTAGTTCTTTTGTTAGCTGCTCTATTTTCTCTTT
>CAKAOY010000042.1 GCA_916710115.1 uncultured Bergeyella sp. | reverse complement strand
GCAAGGTGCTCAGTGGGGGAGCTTCTGAACCAGGATGAGCCAGGAAAAGGACTTTCACAAGGTAATGTCATCACTTAACTGATGACATTCCACCACAAAAGAAGTGTAAATGGCCGGTCCTTGCCTTAAGTGCTGACATTACCTTGTGAAAGAAAGAGCTTATTGATATAAAAAAAACTACTCCACAGCATAGCGAAGTAGTTGATGATTTTATATTATAATTGCCATTTTAATAGACTTGCACCCCACGAAAATCCTGCCCCAAATGCAGTGAGCATTACTAAATCTCCTTTTTTCATTTTTGGAGCATTTTCCCAAAGGCAGAGTGGGATAGTGGCAGCGATGGTATTTCCGTAGTTTTCAATGTTTATTACTACTTTTTCTGGGGAAATACCGATTTCTTTTCCCACAGCATCGATAATTCTTTTGTTTGCTTGGTGAGGTATTAGCCAATCTATGTTTTCTATTGTAAGGTTGTTTTTTTTAAGGACGGAATTGCACGCCTCCGACATAGATTCTATTGCTTGTTTGAAGACGATTTTTCCATCCTGCTGGATGAATGATTTGTTTTTGTCAAAATTATCCGAATGGTAGGAATATAGCGAACCACCACACTCTATTTTTAGGTGTTCCTTTCCTATTCCGTTGGTTTGTAGCACTGCATCTATTACACCTACTTCGTCGGAACTTTCTATCCATACAACGCCTGCACCATCACCGAAAAGGATGTTGGTAGCTCGGTCTTTAATATTTACATAAGTAGAGATATTATCGGCCCCTACTACCAAGATATTTTTAAATCTACCGCTCTCGATGAGTGATGAAGCGGTATTCAGTGCAAAAAGGAATCCCGAGCAGGCAGCATTCATATCAAAAGCCATAGGGATTTGTAGCCCTAATTTTTCACAAATGATATTGGCTGTCGAAGGCATCGGCATATCGGGAGTGGAGGTTGCTACGAGGATAGCATCGAGTTGATGTAGGTCTTTATTGTATTTTTCCACTAAGTTTTGGATTGCCTTTACGGCCATATCCGAAGTGGCGAGGTTTTCCTCCAAAATTCGTCTTTCTTTAATTCCTGTACGCTTTATAATCCATTCGTCAGAAGTATCGGTTATTTTCTCTAAATCTTGATTAGTTCTCCTTCCCGAGGGCAAATATCCCCCTACACCTGTTATTACGGCAGATGTTTTCACTAAATTATTTTGATGAATCATATAATCAAATTCCTTAATGCTATTTTAATTCAAATAGATAAATTTCAGTTACTAATATTCTCTTACTAAGCCTTTTACGATTGTTATTACTTTTGGCATTGCTTTGTTTGCGGCTTGTAGCACCTCTTCGTGAGATACATTAAAGGCTATCTCTGGCCCTCCTAAGTCCGTGATGATGGATATTCCGAAGCAGTTCATACCTTGATGTTTTGCTACGATTACCTCAGGTACGGTGCTCATCCCTACAGCATCTCCACCGATAGCTCTTACCAATCCGTATTCGGATGGCGTCTCAAAAGTTGGCCCTTGTAGTGATACATAGACTCCTTTTTTTATGTCAATATTGTTTTCAGAGGCTATCTTTTCGGCGATTTCTAACATTTTTAAGTTATAAGGCTCGCTCATATCTACAAATCTTGGCCCAAACTCATCGAGGTTTTTTCCTCTTAGTGGGTGTTCTGGCATCATATTGATATGGTCTTTAATGAGCATTACATCGGCTACTTGGAAATCTTTATTGACCCCACCAGATGCATTGGATACGATGAGATTTTTGATACCCAGAAGATGAAAAACACGGATTGGGAATACCACAGTCTGCATATCGTGTCCTTCGTAGTAGTGGAAACGACCGTTCATTAGAAGAACTTTTTTACCTTCTAAAATACCATAGATTAGCGAACCGCTATGTCCAACGACCGTTGTTTTTGGGAAGTTAGGAATATCGGCATAGTCAATTACGAATTTTGGTGAAATTTCATTTTTTAATTTCCCAAGTCCCGAACCTAATATAATTGCAAAGTCGGGTGTGTCATTGATTACATTTTTTATAAATTCAGCTGTTTCTTTAATTTTTGCTAACATAATTTAAAATTATTTGGTTAAATTCCTCTTTTTTATCAATATTAATGTTAATACCCCAATAGAAAAGTTTTTCTTTTAGAGAGTTGTATTGTTTGAGCCTTACAAAATCTTTTTCCGTTGTGATGATGATTGCATCTTCGCCCAAATTTTGATACTTAGCCTCAATATTTTCAATTTCTTTAGTAGAAAAATTATGATGGTCTGAGAATTCTAAATGTTCAAACTGAGCATTGAATTTTGAGAGATGCTCTACGAGAGGTTTAGGATTAGCAATTCCAGAGACTAATAAAATATGATATTTGGACAAATCGGTAGCGAGTATTTTTTTCTTCACAGAAGATACATACTCATCGTATTGTATTGATGAGAAGAATACTTTTTGGCGATTGTTTGGTTTTATTTTTGCAATGTAAGATTGTTTGTCTTCCTCCGTAATATTGACAGGGCATTTGGATACCATGATGAGGTCTGCTCGTTTTTTACCATTTCTACTTTCTCGTAAATTCCCTGCAGGTAGTACGAAGTCTCTGAAATAAGGGTCGTTGTAATCAGTCATTAAAATATTAAATCCAGCCTTTATAGCACGATGTTGATAAGCGTCATCAAGGATAAGAGAGTCCAAATCCATACTTTTAATGATTTTTATAGCTCCTAAAACTCTATTTTCACAGACTCCAATTACAAATCGGTTTCGGAATCGCTCAAATAATTGCATAGCCTCATCTCCAACCATTGTGAAGTCACTATGATAATTGGTTATTCTGTATCCCTTAGTGAGTCTTCCATAGCCTCGTGATAGTACTCCTGTTCGGTGTTTTTTGGATACTAAATCAGCAATATACATTACCATAGGCGACTTTCCAGAGCCTCCTACTGAGAGGTTACCAACATTGATAATAGGTGTAGAAAATTTTTTAGAACGGATAATTCCCCAATCGTAACCCCAATTTCTAACGGCAGTTATTAGATGCCATAATAGAGCAAAGGGGTATAAATACCATCTTTTCATTGTGTGATTTAATAGGCTGATAGAGCTTCGTAGAACTCTTCTTCCATAATGCCGAATTGTTGAGCAAAGTGCTTCACTCCATTAATACAGAATATAGTATCTTCGTCTGTAATGGATATTGGAACATTTCCGAAATCTGTTTTGAGGGTTACTTTTCCGTTTTCAGTTTCTCTTTCGGGTTTTCCGTAGTCCATTTTTCGGAAGTAGTTTAGAGTTTGTAGTACCGCATTGTCTATGTTTCTCACGAATTCTGGGTAGATTACGATACCTCCTGCAGTTATTTGTTCTAAGATAGAGTGATAATTTTCCAGTTGATACTCAATACCAAAAAAAGCTATCGTTGGCGGAAAGTTTTGTATATCGCTTTCGCTGTGAGTTTCTAAGATGAAAAAATCGTTTCCATCGATATTTTGTAAATTATTGCTATAATAATCATAAATCTTTCCGTGATAGTTTAGGATATGGAAAGTTAGTTTTGAAACCTCTGGATTGAGTCCGAACATTAGCACTCGGGTTTTACCATTGGATATTTCTGTAATATTCACTTTTTAATTATCTTTTGATTAATGTTTAGTCTAATTTTTCGTTTGTGTTTTGTTCTAATTCTTTTTTTTGTTTTTTCAGTTCCTCGTCATATTCGTGGAGGACATTGAAATCTTGAGTTTGCTCAATGGCAATCATTATTTTTTCTAAAATATCCTGTGCAGATTCGTTTTCGTAGTCTATTTCAAGCGGTTTTTTGAATTCCATAGTAGGCTCGGTATTGGTTTTCTTTATTTTCAATCCTTTTTTGTCGAATGCTCTACGGAATCCATTGATTTTGATAGGTACTACGATAGGTTTTTGTGCTTTGATGAGTTTAGCAGTACCCTTTCGTCCTTGTGCAAAGGCGGAGGTTGTTCCTTGAGGGAAAGTTATCACCCAGCCATTACCAAGAGCTTTCATAATATTCTCTACTTCGCTCATATCTACCATTCTATTTACAGCTTTTCCCTCGGCACGCCAAGTTCTTTTTACGGTAACAGCTCCTGCTATCTTAAATATTCTAGATAGAATACCCTTGTTCATTGTCTCTTTTGCGGCGACATAATAGAAATTTATCGGCGGATTGATGAGGTATATCGGATTTTTGATGGTATTGAGATAGCCATTATTCACTGCACCAAATACATGAAACATTGCAGCTACATCTGCAAAATAGGTCTGGTGATTAGATACGAAAAGTACATTCTCTCGTGGTAAATCTACCAAGTATTCGCACCCAGAGATTTTCAGTCTATTGAATCCATTAAATCTCCTATATGAAATAAGCCCAAATATGAAAACGATAATTCGTTTCAGAATGTAGGGCGTCCCAAACGCGTCAAAAAAAATATTCTTCTTTTTAGCCATAAAAACTTAAAGTCTTGCAAAGGTAATAATTTTTTATGAAAAGTAGTAAATACAAGGATATAAAATCCGACATATCTGAGATTTAGTAGTTCGATTTTCTGTGTCTATTTTTAGGGTTGGAGTATGATATTTATCAGCACTGATAAATATCATATTCTTTTGTAAAGTAAAATATGATATTTTTGCCAAAAAATTAATTGGAAAAAATATGGAGTATAATTTATCATCGGCACACAGAGTGTTATTTTTAAATGTTTTGGCATTTACCATTTGTTTTGCGTGCTGGACTCTCAATGGCGTATTAGTTACCTACCTAGTGGATAACAATATATTTGATTGGTCAGTAGTGGAGTCAGGCTGGTTGTTGGGAATACCTATTCTTACCGGGTCTGTTATGAGATTGCCGATGGGGATTCTTACGGATAAGTTTGGTGGTAAGGTGATGTTTTCATCATTGTTATTACTTTGTAGTATTCCACTATTTTTATTGTACTTTGTGAATTCGTATTGGATGTATTTTCTGCTAAGTGCCCTATTTGGTATTATTGGTACAGGGTTTGCTGTTGGTGTGGCATTCACTTCAGTTTGGTACCCTAAGAATTGGCAAGGGACAGCTTTAGGTATTTTTGGTGTTGGGAATGCAGGAGCGGCACTTACGACTTTTTTTGCTCCTACATTACTAAATAAACTATCAGAGTATGACCCAGAGAATGGTTGGCGCCTTTTACCTGTAATATATGGCATAGTATTGGTTATTATAGGGTTAATATTTTTATTTTTTGTGAAAAATAAAAAGGTAGAGGTACAAGGTAAGTCTCTCTCCCAGTTGCTGAAACCATTATCTAAAACTCGAGTTTGGCGTTTTGGGTTGTATTATTTCTTAGTGTTTGGGTTGTTTGTGGCCTTTTCTCAGTGGCTTTTGCCGTATTATGTGAGTGTATATAAGACATCTTTAGTTTTGGGAGGAATGCTTACCTCTGCATTTAGTATGCCGAGTGGTGTTATCCGTGCCTTGGGTGGATATTTATCAGACCGATTTGGTGCAAGAACGGTGATGTATTGGGTACTGTATTCTTCAATAGTTTTATCAGGACTTTTGATGCTTCCAAAAATGCAAATCACCACACCAGGGAAAGGTATCACAGCGAAATTTAAAGGAAATGTGAAACAAGTAGATAGCAATAAAATTGTTCTTGATAAGGAAAGTATAGACCTAAAATCTAAGCCAAAAATTTCGGATGAAATTACCATTTTCCCGAAATCTTACTCTTGGCAAGAGGCTTTAGTAAAACAAAATGAGCAAGTACAAAAGAAACAACTATTAGCACAAGGAATCACTCTCATTAAGTTTGAAGCTCATATTTGGGTATTTTCTATTTTTGTGATACTTATAGGTATTATGTGGGGGATAGGAAAGGCTGCCGTGTATAAATATATACCAGAATATTTCCCGAACGAGGTAGGTGTCGTGGGAGGTATGGTAGGTCTTATTGGTGGTCTTGGTGGTTTTATGGGACCTATCTTGTTTGGTTATCTGTTAGATTTTTCAGGCTTATGGACTAGTTCTTGGATCTTCGTATTTGTAGTTTCAGCGTTGTCGCTATATTGGATGAATGTAACGATTAATAGAATGAATAGAAAGGCAGCACCAGAGCTCCAAGAAAAAATAGACGAAAATAATTAAAAAGAGTATAATATTAAAATTAAATAAGTTAAATAAAATGAGTAATAATTCTGAATGGTTAGTAAAATACGACCCTACAAATGAAGATTTTTGGAAAGAAAAGGGAAGTGCAATAGCGTGTAAAACATTATTAATCACGACTTTGGCATTAGTGATGTCGTTTGCAACTTGGTTCTTGTATAGTGTTGTAACAATCAAATTGCCACAAATTGGCTTTAAATTCACCGATGACCAATTATTTTGGTTGGCAGCAATGCCAGGACTTTCAGGTGGGTTGCTTCGTGTAGTGAATACCTTCCTTATCCCAATTTATGGTACTCGTAAGGTGATTTCTATATCTACATTATTGAAAATTGTCCCAATGCTGATGCTTGGCTTTGCTGTAATGGATAAGAGTACTTCGTTTGAGTATTTTATGTTTATAGGTATTCTTTTAGGAATTGGTGGGGGAGATTTTTCTTCTTATATGCCATCTACTTCTATGTTTTTTCCAAAAAGTGAGCAAGGAACAGCTTTGGGGATACAAGCGGGAATTGGTAATTTTGGAGTGAGTTTAGTACAATTACTATCACCGATTATTATCAGTATGTCTCTGTTTTCATTCCTTGGTGGTGGAGAAATAGTAGAAGAGACAGGTAAGAAAATTTATCTTGAAAATGTAGCGTTTATTTACATTATCCCGATTATTATAGTAGGAATTTGGGCTTGGTTTTCATTGAAGAGCATTAAGGTTGAGACTTCTTTTAGAGACCAATTAGATATTTTTTCTGAGAAACATACTTGGTTTTGTACTATTATTTATATAATGACCTTTGGTATATTTGCTGGCTTGGCTGCATCTTTTCCATTGATGATTAAGAATTTATATATGCCATTAGATAAAACGATTAACCCATTGGACTATGCCTTTTATGGACCATTGATTGGCTCTTTAATTAGGGTAGTTTTTGGTAAGATTGCTGATAAATTCGGTGGAGCAATTCTTACTCATATTACAGGTATTGCCTTGATTATTTTGTTTTCAGTGTTGATATTTGGTGGTTATCTAACGCCTACCTCTGCCGACCAATTTAAGGGCTTTATCGCTATCGTTATGCTAATATTTTTCTTCACAGGAATTGGAAATGCTTCCACATTTAAGCAATTCCCAATGATTTTCTATAAATCACCAAGAAGAGCAGCAGGAGTGATTGGATGGACTTCGGCTATGGCAGCTTTCGGGCCATTTACATTCAGTATTTTGATAACTTTGTCTAGAAAATTATTTGGTAATTCCGAGCCATTTTTCATATACATTTTGTTATCTTGTATCTTGGCTACGGCTATTAACTGGTATTATTATACTAGAAAAGGTTGCGAGAGACCAAGTTAAAATAAAAAATACCAAGCTTTGTCTTGGTATTTTTTTTATTTAATACTTATTAGATTTTAAATAAATTTTTCGATAAGAATAAAAATATTACTTTTGTAAAGTAAAAAAATACTTTAAATGAAAGATAAATTAGCAATCGGTGTGGATGTTGGTGGAACCAATACTAAGTTTGGAGTGGTGAATAAAAAGGGGGAAATTATTGTCCAAGATAGAATAAGAACTGATAAAAGGGATAGCGTGGCAGAGTTTATAGAAGACCTTGCAGAAAAACTTATCCCAATGATTGATGCTCATGGAGGAGTGGAAAACTTTGTAGGACTTGGTATGGGCGCCCCTAATGCTAACTATCACAAGGGATTGATAGAATATGCTGCCAATCTAAAATGGAAAGGTGTGATTCCTATGGCAGAACTTCTAGAAAAAAGATTCGGACTTCCTGTGAAAATGACTAATGATGCCAATGCTGCTGCAGTAGGCGAACAAAAATATGGTGTAGCAAAAGGTATGGAAAACTTCATCGTTGTAACGCTTGGTACTGGCGTAGGGAGTGGTATTATCATCAATGGTGAAATAGCAAATGGCTCTAATGGATTTGCAGGTGAATTTGGGCATATCGTTGTAAGACACGGAGGACGCTTGCACAAGGGAACTGGTCTTAGAGGTTCAGTTGAATCTTATGCTTCGGCAACGGGGCTTCGTGATACTGCAATAGAATTTTTACAAGAAAACTCAGATAAAAAGAGTCTTTTGATGGATTATACCATTAATGAACTAAATTCCGAGACTGTTTTCATCTGTGCGGAGCAGGGTGATGCCCTTTCTAATGAGATTTTTGAATTTACAGGAACCATATTGGGAGAGGCATTAGCGACTATAGTCCATATCTGTGACCCTGAGGCTATTATCCTATTTGGGGGACTTATGAAGGCAGGAGACTTAATAATGAAACCTACTCAAAAGGCGATGGAAGATAATCTTTTACAAGTTTTCAAAGGAAAAGTAAAACTCCTATATAGTAATTTAAAGGAAGCCGATGCTGCTATCTTAGGGGCAAGTGCGCTGGTTTGGTAGCTTTTTCCCATAATTTTTTTATTTTTGCAAAATGTTAATTGAAGTTTTTAAATCAAAAATACACAGAGTAAGGGTTACAGAATCTAACCTAAACTACATTGGAAGTATCACTATAGATGAAGATTTAATAGAGGCGGCTGGTATTGTAGTTGGAGAGAGAGTCT
>CAKAOY010000041.1 GCA_916710115.1 uncultured Bergeyella sp. | reverse complement strand
CTACCACGCAGGTATCAGCTCTTGGAAAAACAATACCCAGTTGAATGATACTTCTATTGGAATAGAGATTGTAAATGAAGGCTTTAAAATGATTGATGGAAATATGGTTTTCACTGATTTTCCTGAGTATCAGTTTAAAAAAGTTGCTTCATTAGCAAAAGATATTGTCGATAGGTATCAGATTCCTCCACAATTTGTTTTGGCACATTCGGATATTTCACCAACAAGGAAACAAGACCCAGGTACAAAGTTTCCTTGGAAAAGACTTTACACAGAATATCAAGTTGGTATGTGGTACGATGATGATGATAAAGAGAGTTTTATGAATGAATTCAATGTAAATAGTTTTTCTACCGAGGTGAGGAAGATATCCTTTATTAGCAATTTTCAAAAAATGTTAAAAGATTTTGGATATTCCGAAACACCAATAAATGGAACAATTGATATTACTACCACAAAAATAATTAGGGCATTTCAATATCATTTTAGACCTGAAAAATGTGATGGAATAATGGACTTAGAAACCTACGCTATACTACAAGCCTTACTAAAAAAATATGGGAAATAACCTAAGTCATTGTATCTCGGCTGTTTGTAGGTTATCCTCTTTTGGAATATCGGATAAAAGCACCTCATATTCTACTTTCATTATTCCTTGTTTGATATTTCCTAACATTTTAAAGGCCGATTGAGTGAGGTCTAAATCTCTATTTTTGGCATGAGGTCCCCTATCATTTATCTTAACAATCACAGAGTTACCATTTTGGGGATTCGTAACTTTCACCATAGTACCAAAAGGCAGATATTTATGAGCAGCAGTAAGTTTAGCATTATCAAACATCTCACCACTGGCAGTTTTTCGCCCATTCAATTTGGAAGAATAATACGAAATTGTAGTTGTTTTTACTCCCGTATCATAGACGAATGAAGTTGCTATCAGCCAAAAAAAAACACTAAAAATAATATTCTTTTGCATATTTTGATTTCAAAATTTTGCCAAATATATACAATTTATTTTAATGCTCTTTAAAAGCTACACTTCATTATCTTAATTTAGAAAAATATTAACATTATTTTTATCGTATAAAAACTTTTTTAGTATCCAAAAAAATATTACATTTACGGCCAAGAAAAAAAATATATATAATGCACGAACCTATTTTTGACCTTATAGAAAAGGAAAGACAAAGACAATCTCACGGGATTGAACTTATCGCTTCGGAGAATTTCGTATCCGATAATGTAATGAAAGCAATGGGAAGCATCCTCACTAACAAATATGCAGAAGGCTACCCTGGAAAAAGATATTATGGCGGTTGTGAAGTCGTTGATGAAATAGAATCTTTAGCAATAAACAGAGCAAAGGAACTCTTCGGAGTTGATTATGTTAATGTTCAACCGCACTCTGGTTCTCAAGCGAATTCTGCTATTTACTTAGCTTGCCTAAAACCTGGTGACGCTGTTCTTGGACTTGATCTCACAATGGGAGGACACCTCACACACGGATCAGCTGTAAGTTTTTCAGGTATCCAGTACAATGCTAATTTTTATGGAGTAAATAGAGAAACAGGACTCATCGACTACGAAGCAATGAGACAAAAAGCCTTGGTGGTAAAACCTAAGTTGATTATTGCAGGATTTTCGGCATATTCTAGAGATTTAGATTATAAAAAATTCCGCGAAGTAGCAGACGAAGTTGGTGCTACTCTTTGGGCAGATATAGCTCATCCAGCAGGGCTAATTGCTAAAAAATTACTTAATAATCCTTTTGAGTACTGTCATATCGTTACTACTACTACTCACAAGACCCTACGAGGCCCAAGAGGTGGTATGATTATGATAGGTAAAGACTATGAAAACCCATTCGGATACAAAACACCAAAAGGCGAGACGAAATTAATGAGTCAAGTTTTGGACAGCAGTGTTTTCCCTGGCGTTCAAGGTGGCCCATTGGAACATATCATCGCAGGTAAAGCAGTAGCTTTCGGAGAAGCTATTGACCAAAAATTTGAAATCTACTCTAAACAAGTGATTACAAATGCTAAAGCCTTAGCTAAAGGAATGATAGATAGAGGATTCCAAATAGTAAGTGGAGGTACGGACAATCACTTAATGCTTATAGACTTACGAAACAAAGGTGTGAATGGTAAAGAAACTGAAAAAGCCCTTGTGAAGGCCGATATTACTTGTAATAAAAATATGGTTCCTTTTGATGACAAATCAGCATTCACGACTTCTGGTATTAGATTAGGAACAGCAGCAATTACAACTCGTGGATTGAAAGAAACTGATATGGATACAATTGCTGACCTAATATCTACCGTAGTGGATAATATTAATAACGAAACTATTATCTCCGAGGTAAGAGCTAAGGTTAATCAATTAATGGACGGAAGAGAACTATTCTATTACTAAAATAAATACATTTAAATTAATAAAAGTTTGAAATTTGATTAAAATCAAATTTCAAACTTTATATTTGTAAAATACCAATGAGCATTGTAGCAAAACAGAGTTTTAAATATACCATTATCGGATACTTGGGATTTCTCTTAGGTACATTTTCTGCAGTTTTTGTATTCCCATTAAATTTGGAATTTTACGGAAAATTACGCTTTATTATGAACTCCGCCGAGATAATTACCCCATTTATTATTCTGGGAATATCATATGCCAATGTAAAATTCTTCTACCAATCTCAGAGAAATAATAAACACCACAACCTACTGAGTATCTCTCTATTAGTAGTAGGAATCAATTTCATTCTTTTTCTATTTGGGTTCATTTTAATGCCAATAATTTTTCCCAAAATCAAAAATTTAGAAATTTGGGAATACAAATTTTATGTAATTCCACTCGTATTGATACTATCTATATGTGCAATATTCAATAAATTTATTTCTAACTACAAACGAATAGCCATTAGCAATATATTTGATAATTTATTCCCTAAATTAGCAAATATATTATCATTTTCATTGTTTTTCTTTTTAGGAATCGCACAGTCTATATCTTTTTTAGTATTTATTTCATTTTTCTTTATTTCAATGGTTGGATACATAATCTATACCAATAACTTAGAGAAAATAAATTATGATTTCTCTACTCAATATTTACAAAAAAATAACCTATGGCGAGCCGTCGCAAGTTATTCTTTTTTTAGTTTTTTGGGAACTTTTGGGAATCAATTAAATATCAATAATCAAATGATTGGCGAGTTTATGAGTATGAAAGAAGTAGGAGTTTATTCCATTTTGTATTCTCTCATTTCGTTGATTTCTATTCCTCAATTGGGATTATTTAATGTCTCTGCACCAATTATTAATCAATCTCTTTCTGAAAAAAAATATGCAGATTTAGACAAATTTTACAAGAAAACATCTCTTTCTTTATTTTTCTTAGGTGCCATCCTATTTTCTTGTATTGTCACGGGATTCCCTTATCTCACATCAATGATGAAAAATGGCAAATTGCTTCTTGAATTTCAACCTATTATATGGATATGGGGAACAGCCGTTTTATTTGATTTAGCTACTGGATTTAATGGGAATATCATTTCCTTATCAAAATATTACAAATTCAACATCCTTATGATGCTAATTTTCGCATTATTTACAATAGGACTAAATTATTATTTCATCAAATACACCGAATTAAAATTAATAGGTATAGCTATATCTACAGCTATATCCACAAGTATATACAACGGAATAAAAGTTTTATTTAATTATTGGAAATTTAAAGTTTCTCCTTTTTCTATCGAAATGGTATTTGCTTCTATCATTTGCTCAATTGCCGTCAGTTTAGCACTCATTTTACCCAATTTTAAAAATCCACTTATTAATATGATTTACAAGCCTTTACTTGTATTAATATGTATATTTATTGGAAATACCGTTATCAAAATTGTTGATTTAAAAGATTTTTATAAAAAATTATTAAACAAAAAATCCTAATCCTCTCCTATCCAATAAAAAACCACAGCTCGAACTCTCGCCAGAAATTCCCGACCTTGATTTCTATAAAAACTCTCCTTTTTGAGAACATCTTGTGCGTCAAATCCCAAAGCATTCATTCCATTATTACGGGCATAAAACAATGCTCTTAAATTGTGATACCCTTGAGAAACAATAATAACACTCGTCTCTTTAAATACTGTTTTACAATTATTTATAGACTCTTTCGTACTAAATCCTTTGGGATCCTCTATTATAATTTCAGAAGGAACTCCCTCTTGAGAAATGAGGTAATTTTTCATTGCTTTTGGTTCATCATAGCCCTCACTTTTTTCGCCACTAACAATTATTTTATTTATCTTTTGATAATGATAGAGCGTTGCTACAGCTTCCATTCTTGCTACAAAATAGGGATTAGCTATTCCAGACCGCATTTTTGGAGAAGTCCCTAAAACCAAAGCTGTTTCTCTCTTCGGAATCCTTGAAATTTTACTAAAAGTTCGTCCATTTGTTAAAGAAAACACCCAAATATTTGCACTAATCATTGCTATCATTAAAATTTCAATGATAGAAATAATCGACTTCAATGCTCTCTCTATGATTCTCAATGTAAATATTTTAGAAAAATACTAATATCTATTTATAATAAATTTGTCAAATCAAAGTTTTTTGCCTACTTTTATCCTCTCAAATTTTATTCCAAAAGTAATAATTTTATTTCAAATGAAAAATATATTTTTAGGTATTATACTTACCTCGGCAATTGTTTCTTGTAACCAAAATAGTAAGGCTAATGCTGATAATGGAAAAACAACAGACATCAACTCAACTGGTAACACAGAAATTAAACCCGAAAATCCGACAACCCTTAAAATTTATTCTCCTGAAAAAGTATCTGAGTTGGTACAAACAAAAAATGATACCCTCTATGTAACTAATTTTTTTGCAACTTGGTGTGGACCTTGCATAAAAGAAATACCTCACTTTGTTGAAGTTATGCACGAAAATAAAGATAAGCCAATAAAATTCACTTTCGTAAATCTTGATAATAAAGAAGATTGGAAAACTGAAGTAGAATCATTCGCAGAAGAAAAAGGCATCAAAAATAATATCATTTTATTGGATAGCGAAACTCTAAATGAAGATTTTTTCACTAAAAATTTTCAAAAATGGAAAGGTGATTTTATCCCATTTACATTCATTAGAAAAGGAGATAAAACGCTAGAATTAGGTGGTTCTATAAGCAAAGAAAAACTAAATGAAAGCATAAAAAGTCTGAACAAATAATCTAACAAAACAAACATAAAATGAGTAAAAATTTCAAAATATTACTTTTTATTTTGAGCATTTTTGCTCTTTTTTCTACTATTTTTAATCTAAATATAGGATTCGCAGAACTGACAATTAATGATTTTTTTAATTCCAATAACAGTAATTACCAAGTAGCGGAACTCCGATTATATCGGATATTAACGATGTTTCTCGTGGGGATTTCGGTTCCTACTTCGGGATTTGTCTTACAGGAATATTTCAAAAATCCACTTGCGGGATCAGAAGTATTAGGCATCAGTTCCGTTGCAAGTTTATCCGTTGCAATTTATATTTTTGGTTCTCAAACTTTTGTATTACCCGAAATATCACAAAATTATTTTATAAATATTTCTGCAATTTTAGGAAGTATCTTTATGCTTTCATTATTATTATTATTTTCTAAATACATTTTTGATAAATCTTTTTTAATAATTTTTGGTTTCCTTATTTCTTCTTTATCAGGAGCTATTATTTCATTAATGCAATTTTATGCTGACAATCAAAGCCTAAAAAATTATATTCTTTGGAGTTTTGGAGCAAACAATCAATTATCTAAAACTCAGCTCTTTATTGTATTTATTAATATTTTAATAAGTTTATTTTTAGTTTTTAAAACAATTAGATTACTCATCGGAAATAGTCTTGGAGAGCAATACGCATTGTCTTTTGGAATAAATCTTCGGATGTTAAAATATTTAGTAATTATCTCAACATCAATACTTTCTGCCTCAGTTACAGCTTTTATAGGGAATATTTTATTCATCGGCATTATCATTCCTCATTTCTGTCGATTACTTTTTAACCCTTCAAAATTGTGGCATCAATGGTGTCTTAATATGATTTTGGGGATTAGTTTAATGGAATTTTTTTCGGCCATTTCGGAAAAATTAGTCTTACCAATCAATATTATAACCTCATTATTTGGTATTCCAATCATTGTTTTGATGTTATTAAAGAAAAAAAATTAATATGTTTATTCAATTAAAAAACCTGCAAATAGGATACGATAAACCATTAATAACCAATATAAACACCTACCTAAAACAAGGCGATGTATGCCTAATAATCGGCAATAATGGTATAGGAAAAACAACCTTGATAAAAACACTTCTCCGACAAATACCAATCCTCAGCGGAGAGATTTTCATCAATAATAAAAATTTAAAAAAATTATCACTTGACGATATTTCAAAACTTATCAGTATTGTTTTTTCTAAAGCAGAAATACCTAATAACTATACAACCAACGACCTCATTTCATTTGGAAAATTCACACATTATAATTATTATATAAAATTATCTCAAAAAGATAATCAAGAAATTGAAAATATAATAAAAAAACTCTATTTGGAAAATTATAAAAATCACTATCTCAAAACACTCTCTGATGGAAACTTTCAAAAAGCACTGATTGGCAGAGCTTTAGCACAAAATACTCCTTTTATAATTCTTGATGAACCAACAAATCATCTTGATGAACAAAACAAAATCAGCATCCTAAAAATCCTAAGGAATATGGCAAAAAAAATGGGGAAAACGATACTTTTTTCCTCTCATGATTGGCGATTGGCAACAAAATTTTCGGATAAAATATGGTATATCAAAGATAAAACGCTATTCTCTGGACTGACAGAGGATATCCTAAACCAACATTCGGAACTAACAGAAATGAATTTTCTAGAAAACATACCTTTAGTTTTACCAAAAATCATTGCTCCGAATACCCAAACTGAACTGCTCATTTCTTTTTTTAAAAAACATATTCAAAGGGATTTATCCAACTACTCTTTTGAATACAAAAACGAATTTTGGATAATAAATAACAAATATATCTGTAGAAACTTTGAAGATTTATTAAATTTATTTAATAATTATTAATCCATTGCCATCACTAGAACGCTCACTTCATTATTATTTTTCAGTAGTTGAAAAACTGCAGTAGAGAGTGTTTTACCTGTTGTCATCACATCGTCTATCAATAAAATATGTTTATTTTCAATAGGTTCATTGAGAGTAAATATATTACTAACTTTCTGTCTCTCAACTTTATTTTTCCGTGCCTGTGCCTTCGTATGCTGTGTTCTTCTCAGAATCGTATGAGAATATGGAATACTATAATAACGAGAAAGAATTTCTGTAAAAAGATGTAATTGATTATACCCCCTATCCTTCATCTTCTTGGGATGAATAGGAATACTTGTCAATATATCAGGTTTTTCCGACTTAAAATCAAGGTATTGAGTAGTCCATTCTGCAAGAACCTTACCAACCTTTTCTCTATTTTTATACTTTAGCTCGTGAATAATTTTCCGTGCTAATGAGTTTTTATCAAATTTGAATAACGCAAAGGCATTTTTCACAGGAAAGAGAGTCTGACATTTTTGTTTAAATTGATGATTTTCAGTATAATCACAATGAAGAAAATAAATTTGTTGATAACATGTATCACATATAACATATTGATTATCAATCAATTTATTACATTCTAAACACCGATTCGGAAACAAAAAATCAAGTAACATATTATCTTCTGTTTAAATCTAATGAAATACCAAACATATGCATATTAGAGGCATTATGGTAACGAAGATGAGCATAATCAAACTTAAAATATGACACCTTGAGACCAAAACCAAACGACAATCCGGTAAAACTCCTTTGGTCAAGAACTGCTAACTCATTACCTCTCTTTAAATTATATCCCAAACGAATATTGAATGACTGCTCAGGAAACAACTCTAAACCAAAAGAGAAATGGTCTGCTATTTTTCGTAGATTACTCACATTCTGCTCATTATTATCTTTTTTCTGAGAAATATCAAACTTCTGTAAATCGTGAGCTGTTATACTGACCATCATCGGATAGGTATCCAAAATTTTTGTATATCCAGCATCAATCCTAAAAGGTAAATTCTCCCTAAATCCATTATACGCTCTAAATTGATAGCCAAAATTCCTCGCCACTATAGAGAAACTCTCCTTATTCTGCTCTCTATAATAAGTAACAGACGCCAAACCTGCTGCTGCCATAGAATGATAAACATCTATCTTTGAAGATATTAAACTCATTCCACCACCTATTGTCCAATCATCATCAATCTGATAGGCATATCCCAATCCAAACGAAGCATCTGATGCTGAAAAATCTCCTAAAACATTCCCTCCCTCATCAGTTCGTAGCATACTTCCGTAATTGAGATACCTTAGATTTACACCTACAAGATGCCCTCTTCCCAAATCATGAGCATAGGCTATCGTACCAAAATGAGTATCCGCAATATACGAAGAATAGTTTGCCGAGATATGATTACTCATTTCGAGATTCATTAATGATGGAGTGTTAATAGATTGGCTAACATCATTATCTCGAATAGAAATAGCATCTCCTCCCAAACTTGCTTGCCGTGCGTTACTTGGTATATTTAGGAAAGTATAGACATTCTCTCCCATTTGTGCAAAAGGGAAATACACGAAAAAAAAGAGAAAAACGACTGCTATTTTTTTCATATAAATTTTATTGATATCTCTGATGTTCTTTTGATTTATAGAATTTATTAATAACAGGCTTGAAAAGCATCTTATACTTCTCAATTATTTGATATTGAGA